>JBBRQW010000001.1:0-78086 GCA_038225765.1 Caulobacterales bacterium
CCGGGTCGAGAACGCCTTCTGCCGCATCAAAGACTTCCGCCGCGCCGCCACCCGATACGACAAGCTCGCCGCCAACTTCCTATCCGCCGTCGCCCTCGCCTCGCTCCTCACCTACTGGCTGTGAATGAGTCTGGAGCCTAGAGGAGTCCATTTTGAAAAACTCCAACGCTATGGGTGACAACGGGCCGAAGGGCGTAGGTGCATTTCCACCCCTATCACTGCACGTCGCAGCGCCGCGCATGGCCGGGACAGGGGGCATACGGGGCGTCGGCTCTCCGCCGACTGGCATTTTGTCCATCGACGAAAAGCCGGGGGAATGGCGGTGGTCCGGCCCCTAGTCGGCTCAGAACAAAAATCCGGTCTCGATCATGGCCCGGGTCTGGCTGTCTTGCAGCCCCGACGCGCCGAAGCCAGCGCCAGCCGCAGCCTTGTCAAGCTTGGTGTAGGACACCTCGCCACGGATGAAGAAGGTCTTGAACTGCCAGGTGGGCGTGAGCGTCAGTGACATGGCCTTGCTCCTCGGCCCGTAAAGCAGGCTCGTGTGGCCGGAAGAGGTCTCGTACTCCACCCGTCCCGCCAAGCTGAACATCGGGGTGAAACTGTATTTGGCAAGCACCGCCGCGCCGAAGGTCGAGCCCGAGCTCGGGATGCCCACGGAAGTCGAGCGCGGCACTTGGCTATATTGCAGGTACGGCTCCACGAGCCAGGCACCCTCGCTGTGGGTCCACATCAGATTATAGATCTGGCCGTCGTTCTGGGCGAGCGGGGTGGCGAAGCTCGACTTCGAGGTCTGGTCGAACTGCGCCGAGGCGTCGAATGCCACCGTATCCGTTTTTTTGACTACAAAGGTGATCAGGGTCGAGCCGGTCGTGAAGCGATTGGAAAAGAAGCCGTCGTTCAACGCCACCGCGACGGTCAGGGGGCCTTGGGTGTAGTTCGCCTGCACGCCACGGCTGATCGCGGGCTCCTGGTTCCACAGCAGCCCGCGAGCAACATTCATGTTCTCGAAGGTGAAGGTGTACTCCGCGCCGATCAGGGTTGGGAGTTCGCCGATCATCAGACTAAAGTTGGCGTTGGGCTGCAGCTTCAGGAACGCCACCGGCACATAGTGGTAGCTGAGGTCCGGCAGGTCTTCGGCCTTCACATAGGTCGCTCCGAGCGACGGCAGGGAATAGGCGCCGGCCTGGACATAGAATTGGACAACCCCGTCCGTCTTCTGAATTTCGATCTGCGCATTGCTGAGGTCCGCCTGGCTAGTTCGATCGCCGGCGACCGCGTGGTTCTGCCCGAATCCGAGCCCGGTCAATTGGCCGGACACGAAGATCTTGCCCAGTGGCGTGTCAAAACTGGTGGGGTTTGCATTGGCCGAGAGCGGCGGAGTCATCGCCGGCGTCGAAAGCGGGACGGGCGCCGCGGCGGCGGCCGGCGCGTCGTCCGCGCAGGAGGCGTTGGCCGTCAGACCCATGGAAGCCGCGGTGGCCAACCCCGCCAGTAGATGACTTATCTTCATTGGAAACCCCTCTCGAACGCGCAGCGCTCCGTCTTACCCCTAAGAGTGGGATCGGGTGCCGAGACCGCGGGATAGCCGGGTAATGAGTAAACGTTCCATTCCGTTTCGGGCCGCTGGCCTCAACGACATATAAAGGCGCGCGGCGCTGTCAGACCAAACGCGCGGGCCCATCATTTTCACATGTTGTTAGGCCTTCGACCCCATGGTTAGGGTGCCGGGTTGCCGCGTCTCCCCTCGTGTTTTCTTGGAAGCCCGAAGGCTGCTCACCACCCCGGCCTCAACTTCGGCCGCCGTTCGGACCAACCGTAGTCTTGCGCCATCAGCATTCTGCGGCCTGATGGGGACTCAAGGCATAGGCCGTGAGGATGTACTTGCTAAGCCAGAGTGCGGCGTCACCACTGGCGGATGAGTCTAAGATGGGGCTCGTCGCTTAGGACGATGATCGTGATGACCCCGTCTCCGACACGGCGATCAACGACCGACCTGACCTCGGACCGGCTAGTGCCGCGCCTCCCTCGGCCCGCGGCACAACGCTCCGTCTACCACCAGCTTGTCGCTCTCGACCTCAAGAGCGAGCCTAGATGCCGCCGCCGCAAACGCCGAGATCGCGCCTTTGGCCAGATCGGTGGCGACGGTTAACGCCTCTTCCAGCGTCACTACGTCGCGGGCCTTGGCGGCGATCACAAGAATCGCGGCGCTCTCTTCGGACAGGATGTCGGTAGCGATGCCGAACGCCTCGCAGCGGGCAATGGAGCGCCGAAGCGCCTGCTCGGGGCCGTGGTCTTCGGCCTTGGTCCCGTCATCATCGCTCATTTCAAGTCCCACACGCTACGACGCCGACTTAAACGCCTTGCGGGCGGCAGCGGCCAATCGGCGCCGCACCGGTCGTTTGTTGGCTCGATAGGTCGGAAAGAAGAAGGGAACAGCGGGGACGTGGTGCCCGCCGGGCGTCATGTGACCGAATTCGACGTGGGCGCCGATGAAGCGCCCCTTTGCGTCTCTCGCATCGGCGATCACCTTCAGGCTCAAGTCGCGCTTCTGGTTGGGATAGCTGTGGACGCTGTCGCGCAGTTCGCCTGGCTGCCGCTCCAGGCCGTCCCCGACGGGCGCGGCGCGCTTGATAGCCTCGACCAAACCATCGACTTCCTGCTTGAGCTGGACCCGCACGACGCCCTTGACCGACGCGGGGATGCGCGCCAGCCGCGCATAGACCTTCTCCTTGTTCAGCATCATCGCCCTGGCCACGGCGGCTTACCGAAGTCGCAGCGACGCGCGGCGGGTCATTTCGGCCGGGATCAACTGGCGAGCCGTCGAGACGCCCAGGGCCGCGCCGTTCATGGTGGCGCGCTGTTCCGCCCCCTTGGCGAGCGAATTCATCTGGTCAAGGAGGTCCGCCGTCATCACCGCGCCTCGCAGGTCGAAGCTCATGACGGTGGTTGAAGCGCCCATCCCCGGTGTGATCGAGCCGAGACCCGCAAGCACGTTGTTGGGGATGATCTGCGCGCCCTTGGGCAGGTTCATCAGCTCCGGCCCGTTTTCGCCGACCAGGCTGAGGCCGCCGGGCGCGGAGTCGGTTCCGGATGCGAAGCCGCCAGCAAACGGATTGTAGCCCCCGCCCGCCGCCGACGCGCCGGCCGAGAAGAGCGAACCCAGGAATCCGCCGCCTCCGCCGCCAGCCAGGCCAAGCGCCTGCGCCAGCGGCAGGGTGAGATATTTCTCGATGGCCAGATTGACCAGATCGGCCTCGACGGTCTTGGCCATGTTGCCGAACGCCGCGCCCAGAGAGCCGGCGTTGACGATAGCGTCGGTGAGACCGGAGTTGAGGCTTTTCAAGCCGTCGACGGCGATGTTTTGGAAGGTGTCCGCCTGCCCGGCGCCGAACTGGTCCTGCAATTGTTTGATGTAGGCTTGCCCCGGCGAATTGGTCGCGTTGGCCACGCCCTGACGCCGGTCGCTCTCAGTGGCGCGAAGCGTGTCTAACTGAAGCTGCGCGATCTTCTTTTGCGCCGCCGTCGCGTCTTTCGAGGCGATGATCTCTTCGAGTTTCAGTTCGGCGACCTGTTCGTCGAGAGCGAACATTTTAAGCTGAATGTCGCGGCGCTTCGCGGTGCCGACCGCGATGGCATCCTGCGCGGCGAGCGTGTCACGAACACTGGTGATAGAAGCTAACTGAAGTTCCAGCGCCTCCTTCCGAAGCGCCTCAGCGGCGGCGCGATCGATAAGTTCGGTCTTAGCGGCGGCGGTTTGCTTGTCAGTCGTGCGGGCGGTTTCCAGCTCACCTATTAGCGTTTTCTTTTTAGCCGCCGTGATGCCCTTGTCGGCTGTGATCTTCTTTTCTTGTTCATCCAGGTCGGCGTTCTGCTTTTTCAGTTCATCCGCGACGGCCTGTTTCTCAAAGTCGGCGCGCGCCTGAATCTCAATGGCGAGCGCCGCCATAGCCGACGCGAGGTTCTTGGCGCTGTTGTCCTCAACGTCCAGCGCCTGCTTTTGCAGCTCCTCGAAATTATCGGCCGGCCCCTTTTTCGCGCGGGGGACGCGAGTGTGGTGCGCCGGCCCTGTAGGGTCGGTGATGGTTGTCGTTGGCGCGGTCGGGCGCGGAGCGGCCGCGTCGAGGGCATTGCGGCGCCCAAGCTCATTGCCCAGGGTATCGTATTCCCGCCTTTCGGTGGCGTAGTCAGCCCGCGCCTGACCGTCCAAGCCATGACCGGCCACATTGTGCTCGCCCATCTGGAGGTTGACCATTTGGGTCAGCAGCGCGCCGCGGCGGTCAGAGATCGCTTGGGTCTGGCGGTCCTGGACGGCGCGGAAGGAATTCACGAAATCATTCAGCGCGCGGGCGCTGTCGGCGATCAATCTGGTGAGGGTGATGATTGCCGGCGCCGCGCTCTCGAACGAACTCTTGAGCTGAATGTCGATGATCTGCGAGAGTCGTTCAAATTCGCGGTTTGATTCCGCCAGGTGGGCCACCACGTCCTGGTCCATGACCACGCCGAGGCTATGCGCCTCCTGGCGTAAGGCCGCGATTTTCGCCCCGCCCTGTTCCAGAAGCGGCAAGGCCTCCAGGAGGCCAAACTTCTTGGCGAAGGCGACCTTCTCGACCTCCGTGCTCATACCGGCGATCTTGTCGGAGACGGCGGCGATGGCGTCGTTCACGTCCTTGAACGATTTCAGGTCGCTCTGGTCGAAACCGATGGACTTGAACGCCTTGAGCAACTTCGGGCTTAGGTTGTGTTCCGCCGCGCCGAGCGTGGCCGCGAAGTCCTTTAGCGCCGCGTCCGCGTTTTTGGCCTCGCCGCCGGACTGTTGCAGGGCGAAGCGATATTCCTGAAGGGTATTTGTAGAAACGCCTGCCTGCTTCGCCGATTTCTCGATCTCGTCGCCGAAGCTCATTGCCTTCTTAGCGCCTTCGGCGGCGAAGGCCACGGCGGCGATCCCCGCGCCCGCCGCGATACCCAGTGGCCCTAGGGGCTCCAGCGCGGAGCCGAACACGCGAAGGCGGCTGGCGCCGGCGTCCAAGACCGCTAGGCGGCTGGAATCAAAAACCTTGTCCAAGCTCTTGCCGACATTGACGCTCAACGCGGTCGCGCGCCCCTCCATGGCGGTCGAGGACGAATGGATGATCCCAACGGCGCGGGCCATCTGCTTTTCGAGCAAGGAAACGTCCGCGCTGACCTGGAGCAATAGGGCCTGATCGTCCATCTCAGGCCTCGCTTGGTGCGCTGGGGTGCGCTTTTAGGACGGCGTCGGTCAGGTCCTCCGCCGCCATGCCGGCCTCCGCCAACGCAGGCGGCAGACCGTAGAGGGCAGCCACCAGGATCGCCTGGGCGAGAGCCACGGATTCGCCCAACGGGCGACCATGAACATACTGGCGGATCAGTCTTCCGGTTTCCGTTTCGCCGCCGAAGCCCAATTCGCCGGCTTTGATCAGCCGGCGCAGCCGGACCGGGTCCAGATCGCTCTCATCCTCCGGACCGTCGAGCCCGGCGCGAATCGTATTGACCACGTCGGCGACCCCCCAGGTTCCGGCGATCAGACGCCCCAGGACGGCCCGAATACGATCATCGGGGCCTTCCAGTCGACCCCAGGCGTTCGAGCCAAGGTGAAAACGGGAGCGGCCGCCGGCCCAGGTGAGCACCACATAGGTCACCTTCGCCGGCGGGGCCGCCAGGGCGGAGACCGAGGGGCGGCCCTGCCGCGAAGGGCGTTCTCGGGTCGCCGTCGATACTGTCATCGTTGCATCTTTCCAGTTGCGGTTGCAGGCTACAGTCGATCGAGGCGCGAGGAATCTATTTCCTCCAACTTTTTCGTCGATCTTGCCGCCCAGGCGACGGGCCACAGAGGCCACGGTGGCGGCCGCGTAGGCCCGAGCATGGGCGCCCGTCATTCCGCGCGCCTCCGCATGGCCTTCCGCGATCAGCCAGCAGACCCGCGATTTTGAGAGACCAGGCGCACGGGTTCGAAGTTCAAGCGCAGCCGCGATAAGCTGGGTGTCATCGATCGCTCGGCGACCTGCCCGGACCTCAAGGACGTTTGCCGCCTTCCACCATCGTCGATCGCCGGCCAGCTCGGCCGCCGCGGCGAAAGCCTCCAGTGCGGCGCGGTTCTCGGCGAAGGTCGCCGTCAGACTCAGGCGAACTTCAGTCGCCAACGGTCAGGACCCGGGAATTGGACGCCGCTTGCCTCGCGCGCGCGACCCCACCCCAATTTCGCGGGAATTCGCGCGAAACTACGGGGCCGGTCTGGAAAAACATGGGGCCGAGAGTTTTGCCCCGCCTACCCTGCCCCTCCCACCCCGATGGTGTCTGGGCTTTGACTGACCGCGACTCTATGCCGTGATGGGTGGGACAGGTGGGACCCCCCTTAAGGGGGGGTGTCCCAGTTGTCCCAGTCCCGGCTTGATCTGGCCGGTCGCCAAGTGGGACAGGTGGGACAGATTGAGAGAATTCGGATTTGTCCCACCTGGAAAGGTTCACGGCGCCCACAGCAAGCCATCCCTTTCCTGCAACCGTCCGAGCCCGAGAAGCTTCTTCAAATCCCTGTTGAGACAACGCCTTACGGTCTCGGGCTTCTCGTCGGCGTCCGCGTAACCCATGCCGTGCACGCGGCTCTTCAGCGCTTCGCGAGGTACCGCGACGCGGCCGGGTGGGACACCTGGGACAAATGGCAGGGGTTCAGTTTGTCCCAGGTCCAGACAGGCGTTGAACGCCTGCATTATGAGCTGCAGATCGGGGGCCAGTTTGTCCCGCTTGTCCCGGCCCTCCGGAAGGTCAACTTGTCGGATCACGCATGAGGTTATCCGCTGGCCCTTGGGCGTCTCGCCGACGTCCACCACCTCCAGTTCGAACCCATAGGCTAGGCCGTCCGCCTCATCTGATTGCTTGGTCAAGGTGACGGTGCGCAGCTTCTCGCCGTCCTTCCGTTCGATCCTCAACAGGGCGTCCGCGGCGTCCTCCCATTCGCCGGCGCCCTTCTGGCTCATCGCGCCCTCGGCCTTTGCCATATGAGCAAGGGTGATGACGGTGATCCCCGCCTCATCGATGATCCGCTGGATGGCGTTGAGCGCGGTCCCTGTCGCGTCTGGGTCGCTGACGTTGGCCCCCTTCAGGGATCGGCTCAGCGTGTCGAGGAAGACGGCGGCCAATGGAACGCCCCGCGAGGCAAATGCGGGTTTGAGATCATGAATCTCGGCGATGAAGTCATCGACCTCGTCAGCGTCCAGCAGATTCGGAACACCCCATCGGAACTTGACCGGCACGCGCTTGGCGTCCCGGCTGATGCGCCAAGCCTCGACGCGCTTGCCGAAGCGGGACTTCTTCTCGCCGACCGCATAGAGGCTCCCGAAAGCGTCACAGGGCTCGCCAAGGAAAGGCAGGCCGAGGGCGCCGCAGTTGGCCATATCAAGGGCGAGGAACGACTTGGCTGCCCCACGGCGGCCGAAGATGCCTGTGTATGATCGGCGGGGCACAAGACGCTCGAATAGCCACTCCTCGGACTCGACGCGGACCTCTTCGAACCATGACGACACGACGCCCGGAGTGCGTGCAAAATGCTCGGCCGGCGGGAACGGGGCGAGAATCTCAGACATGGACATTCCCCGTCGCCACATCGTTCCAGTCGGCCCCGGCCGGCGCGGCCGTGACCGTCACGTCGCATCGGCTGCGCATCTTCTCGGCCAGGGTGTGAGCGGCCTTCCTGCCGGCGGCGTCGCCATCGGCCGCGATGATCAGACGGCGAACGCAAGACGGTGGCCGGAATGCCTCCAGGTTCGCCGTCCCGAGGGTTGCCCAGGTCGGCCAGCCCTCCAGCTCGCCGAAACTGGCGCACGTCTCCAGGCCTTCGCCGATCGCCAGATCAGGCCCGCCGAGCGGACTGAGGCGCACCGCCGCGCCGATCAGCGCGCCGAACGTGATGCGCCGGGTCTTGGAGCGCCCGTCTGCGGTTAGAAACGTGGCCTGGAGGGCCTTCGGCGTTCCGGTGACGGATCGGGCCAGAGCCAAAAGCGCGGGGCCTGTGGCGGCCGTGGTGTAGCCACGCGGGGTGGCCGGGTGAAACAGCACGTCGCTGGGAAACCACCCGATGGCGCGGGATTCGAGATATCGGGCGCCGATCGTCCCCTCGACAGGCACAGCGCCGCGCCACAGCCGCTCACAAAACGATAGGGCGACGTTTTCCCGTCGACGCGCATCCGCCTGTCTCTCGCGCTTCTGGCGCTCGTAGGCGGTCCGGTCGAGCCGGACAGGCGAGCTGTGTTCGATCCCCAGATGCTCCGCGCAGGCCGCGAAACCATCGCCCGCGAACGAGTGAACGAGGGGCCGGTCATCGTCCGTCAACCAGACACTCAGGCTGGCGTCGCGCCGGCTGTGACCGGGGCCAGGGCCGACCCAGCGACGGCCGCCGTCGTAGACCATGCCGCCGTGGTCGCGCTTGAGGGCGTAGAGATCGACGGGGGCGTTCACTGCCAGCCCCCCGTCACGAACTCACGTCTTTCGGCTTGGATTTCCTCAAGGCAAGCCGAACTCGGGGCGTCGAAGCTGGCGCTTCCCAAATCCAATCCGAGCCCTTCCAACATGGTGGACACGAACCGGCCAGCGACCGGCTTTCTTGTGGCCGCTTCTTCGCTCGCCTTCACATCGACAACCAGACAATGAAAGTACGGCCGCCCGCCATGGTCGGCGCGCCAGACGCAACCTCGCCGGCCGGCTTGATCGGTGGCGAGGACAACTTGGCCAGCTTTGGGAAGGCGCGGACCGGCGAGTTCCTTGAGCGCGCCCCGGAGGCCCAATTTGGCCACCGTGTCCGTTTTCAAGCCCGCCTTGGCGATCCGCATGTACCGTCGAGCCGTTCTGGAACTCAGGCTGGTATTTTCCTCCAACCAACGTTCCCATCGACCGTGCGGAACGGAGGCTTTCACCTCGCGAAGCGCGGTCCCGGCCGAGACGATTCGCTCAGCCATCGCGAACGCCCCCGCCGTGATGTCAGTGTGCGCACTTCGTATTTCGGCGGCCAAGATGGCGAGACGATTGCTGCCCTGTGACGGGCTTCCACCGGCGGTCACGCTTCACCGCCGATCAATCCCAGCTCGCGGGCCTGTTTCTCGGCGTCGGCCAGGGCGCGCACCAACTCCGGCAGCTTGGCCAGCCCGAGGGTGACGCCCTTCCGCGTTGGCATCGGGACCTTTGCCGGAGTGAAGGGTTCAAACAGGCGAACATCGATCGTCAAGTTGCCCTTGAACTCGTCCAGGCTGACACGAACCTCCGAGTCTCCCTTGGGGATCGAGGCGATGAGAATTGGGAGGCCGTTCATCGGGCCACCGCCAGTTGGTCGGCGAAGCGATAGGCGACCTTCGCCGCCTCGGCGAAGCCGCTGGCTCGCGCCAGGCCGAGAAGCCCCCTACCGGCGATCCACCGCATCAATTGCTGATGATCCTCGGCCGGGAGACCTTCCAGAGCCCGGCAGATCGCGCCAGTGATCGCTGCGGCGCATTCTGGCGCGGCTAGTTGTCGATTGGGTCGTTGGGGGTTATAACCGGTATGCCGCCTGCCAAGGTAAGCACTACCGGAGCCGCCGCGCCCCCTGTCCGGGCCGGCGGCTTCGTCATGTCTGGTCATGGGTCAGGCCGCGTGCGGCGTATATTCGGAAGTAGACGAAGCCGCCCCAGCTTCGGCCCATGCGGCAAGATCCTCGTCCCGATACCGGATTGATCGACCGAGCCGCAAAAACTTCGGGCCGCCACCCCGGACGCGCAGCTGATTGAGGTAGGACTCGGATACGTTCAGCCGCTTGGCGGCCCCCGGAGTTTTGTAGAGTTCTGACATCTTCTTAAACCTCGCAATGACAGCCTAACGCAGACCATGCATACGAGTGAACCTGAGCGACTGAGTGGACAGCGTCTACGGCCACACCATCGCTAATGTTGCGACATTAGCGCCGCTATTGCTGCATCTTTTCTCCACCCGGGAATGATCCGCCGTGTGAGGTTCTCAACGGCAGGCGCACCGGTGCTTCCATCAGGCCGAACGCATTCGGCGGGGAACGGGCGGGCCGTCCAATTGTCCACCAGATACTCGGCCAGGCCGTAGTTGGTCGGAGACGCCCCAAGCTTTCCCTCCTCAAGTATCTGTTGTGCCCACGCTCGCGCCGGTAGTTTCCATGCCTCGGCCTTGAGGGTCTTCGCCGCCCCCCGTGCGAGCCCACCGGGAAGTTTAGAGGCGAGTATGAGTGACAGTCGCTTGGGCGCTAAATCGAAACCGAACATGTGGGCTCTGAACATTTCACCGAGCGCGCCGAACTCCGCCATAATCCAAAAAAGCCGATGCATTTCGTTTACATCTTTAGCTCTTTCGGCGTCTTGGAATATATCTAAGCACTCTATCCTGAATTCGTGAAGCAACCAAATGAACTTTGCCGCAGCGCGAATCCCGCTTGACGGCTGGTCGAATGGATCGGGTATCGAGTCCAGAAAGAGCCCGCATGCCTCGGCGGCGATCTCGAGCGGGTCGCGCTGATCGCTTTCCATGTCGGGGGAACGCATGACCCCCGCCTTAACGACAACCTTGATGGCAAAGGTCGCCATCGCTGCCAACTTGAGGTGAACAGCCTCGATATAGTCGTTAGCCTCCGCGGCCGCTTCGTCGGCCGATATTTCGTCGTTTGCCGGGACATCAACCATCGGTTGGTCCCTCGCCGGGACGACAGGAAGGCTCCGCCGAGCGTCCAGCCATCGCCGATTGGGCGGCCGATGCGGTTCGATCCGCAGCTAACCTGACAGGATCATCGGCCAGGTGTGCGTATCGCTTCGTCGTGGCGGCGTCCTTGTGGCCGAGGATCGCACCGATAAGCGGAAGGGACTGACCGCCGGCGGCGGCTAAGCTAGCGAATGTGTGCCGCAAATCGTGCAGCCGGACGTCCTGGAGGCCGGCCGCAGCGCGCACCTTGTCCCAAACCTTCGGGGCGCCCGAATAGGCCTTTCGCGGATTCCCCGCCGAAGGAAAGACAAATGGCGACGAGCTCGAGCGCGGCAGACCGGCTAGCACGACCATGGCGGCAGCCCCGAGCGGGACCACCTTCGCGCCGGTCTTTGAATCGATCAGCACGAGACATGACCGCGCGAAATCGACCTCCGCCCAGGTGAGACTCTCGATTTCGTTGCGGCGCGCCCCGCTTAAGGCCAGGAGCCGGATCACCGCGATGCCCATGGGGCTTGCACCCCCCGCCCTGCCCGCTTCCAGGGCCGCGCCAAGCCGCGCCAGCTCCTGGGCGCTCAGGAAACGCTGGAAGGCCCGATCCTTGAAACGCTTGACCCGCGTGACCGGGTTATCGGGGCGCATTCCACGATCGACGGCGAAGTTGAAGACCGCGCCGAGGAGCCCGATCGCCCGGGTCGCCGCACCGCTGCCCCCTCGGGCCATTCCTTCTCCCAAGCCGCGCAGCTCAACGAATTGGCCGTCAGGCTTCTCGGCGAATGACCCAGGCGGATCGCCCTTTTGCCGGCGCTTTACGCGCCAACCGGCCGTCATTGCCTCAGGGATCGTCGGCCTGGCGTTCACTGCGCTCTTGCCGCCCGCCACGTCCCGCATGAACCGCTCTACATCGGCCTTCGCGACGCCGGAAACTGGCTTGCGACCGAGGAGCGGCTTGATATGCCGTTCGATCCGATAGCGGTCATTCTTCAGTGTGAGAGGCTTCTTCGTTGCCACGCCCTCGCGAAGGTAGAGGTCGCAGAGGTCAGAGACGTTCAATTCCTCGCGCGCCCTGTGGAGGAGGGCCTGGGGGTCATCGCCGTTGCGGACGCCCCCGAGGACCCGCTCTGCGCGGTCGCGAGCCTCCTTGGCCGTCAAAGCGCCATGGCGGCCGATCGTGAATTCGCGCAGGACGGCATTGCGTCCACGGCCGGCGCGGTACCAGACGAAGTAGGTCTTGACGTTATGCGGCGAGACTTTGAGCCCAAAGCCCTTCAGATCGGCGTCCCAAAGCCGATAGGCGCTCGCCTCTCCATGCGCCGCGTCCACCGTCAGCTTCCCGATTTTGGCAACGCGCCGCTCGGCCGCCACGATGGCCCCCATTTGCCCAGGGCAAGCGCCGAGTCAGCATCTAGTCAGCACGGCGAACGTCAACACCATACGACGCGGTGAACCGCTGTGCAACCTAACTCTCTCTATCGGAAGCAGTTTTACGACCTGGTGCAACGTCATGCTAGCGGGTGAAAAGCGTGGCCTCGGCCTTGGTAAGGCTGAGGTCCACAGTTCGATCCTGTGCGGCGGCGCCAGGGGATTAGACAGGTTGTCCGGATTTTGAGGGCGGAGACAGTCGCCGCATTTCCCGGAACGAGATCATCCGGCGGCTCGTGTCGTCCCACAGGGCCAGGCCGGCGCAGCGAAAGCTCTGGCTCAGGGTGAGGCGACCGGCGGCTCGCAATTCGGGTTCCTCCCGCAGCACTTGGCCGAGGCGATAATAGGGAATGCGGCTGTTCAGGTGGTGGACGTGGTGGATGCCGATGTTGGCGGTGAACCAGCGCAGGACAACGGGCAGATCGTAGTGGGAACTGCCGCGCAAGGCGGCCTCGTGGAATTCCCAGGCCGGATCGCGCGCCCAATAGGTGTTTTCGAACTGGTGCTGCACGAAGAACAGCCAGACACCCACCGAGACGGCCATCGTGACCGCCGGCAGATAGATCAGCAGAAAGGGCCCGACGCCGAAGATCGCCGCCAGGCCGACGGCCATGACCGCGACCCCAAGATCGGTCGTCAGGGTCGAGACCCACGGCTTCCATCCCTGGCGCATCATGCCCACGGGCAGGCGGTGCTGGACCAGGAAGACGAAAGCCGGCCCCAGGCCGAACATCACCAGCGGGTGCCGATAAAGCTGGTAGGCCCGCCGGCACCAGGGCGACAGGGCGAGAAATTCCTCGACGGTGAGGGTGTCGATCCCGCCGATGGTGCGCCGGTCCAGGGCGCCGGAGGTGGCGTGATGCAGGGCGTGAGCGCGGCGCCAATAGTCGTAGGGGGTCAGGGTGAAAACGCCGATGACCCGGCCCAGCCAATCGTTGAGGCCGCGCCGGGGCAGGAAGGCGCCATGCCCGCAATCGTGCTGGATCGCGAACAGGCGGACCAGAAAGGCGGACGCGAACGGGATCAGCAGCAGGCCCCACCAGATGTGATGGCGCATCGCCTCCCAGGCCAGAACCAGGATAGCGATCAAGGGCGCGACGGTGATGGCGATCTCGAACGCGCCGCGCCCGGCGCTGGGCCGCCGGTAGCGGGCGAGCCGCCCAGCCAAAGCCGACGGAGTCGGTGTCACGCGGGTTCGGCCGGCGTTTTCACAGTAACTTGGCAGAGGCCGTTCCAGCTTCGACATAGGCGGGGGTCCGCCCGCACCACAACCCCCGACTTCACCGACCGTTCCGCCGCCAGGCGAAGATGAGACCGCGCGGGCGTTCAGAAGGCCGACGCTCAGGCGGCCGACGCCGGCTCGACCAGTTCGGCGATCAGGCGCAGCACCTCGTCCGCCTGCTCTTTTCGGCAGATCAGCAGGTCGGGCAGATAGGGGTTTTCGCGATTGTAGATCAGGGGCGAGCCGTCGATGCGCGAGGCGTGGAGGCCGGCGGCCAGGGCCACCGCGACCGGGGCGCAGGAATCCCACTCGTACTGCCCGCCGGAGTGGAGGTAGATATCGGCCTCGCCCCGTACGACGGCCATCGCCTTGGCGCCGGCCGAGCCCATGGGCAGCAGTTCGGCGCCGAGTTTCTCGGCCACCGCGACCGCTTCGGCGGCCGGGCGGGTGCGGCTGACCACCATGCGCAGGGGGCCGGGACCCAGCGGCGGGACGGCGATCGGGCGCTCTGTGCAAAGGGTCGCCGGAACGCCCGGCAGGGCGACCGCGCCGACCGTGGCGACGCCGTCGATGGCCAGGGCGATGTGGACCGCCCAGTCGGTGCGCCGCTCGCCGTATTCACGGGTGCCGTCGAGGGGATCGACGATCCACACCCTTTGGCGCGCCAGGCGGGCCGGATCGGCGGCCTCCTCCTCCGAAAGGACGGCGTCGCCCGGGCGGTTGCCAGCCAGGGCCTCCATGATGAAGGCGTTGGCGACCCGGTCGCCCACCTTGCCCAGGGCCTTGCCGTCGAAGAGGGCGGAGCGCTGCAGGGCGATCAGCAGGTCGCCCGCCGTGTCGGCGATTCGGCGCGCCAGGGCGGCGTCGGTTTCCGTGGCTGCTTCGGTCATATCGAAGTCTTTCTGGTCTGAAGGCGAAGGATGGCGGCGGCGGATGGTCGGCGCGTCTATAGGCTGACTTGGCCGAAAGGGTCTATCGGCGACGTCCCTCGGGCCCCCCGTGGTTGACGGGCGTCGGCGGCGATGGTCTCGTGCCTTTGAGAGGGAGCGATCATCGGCATGACGAACATCAGCCCAGGCGAGGCCGCGGTCCTGGAAGCCGAGGCGCTTGGCCTCAGCCGCGACCTGCGCCAGCGCCATGTGACGATGATTTCCATCGGCGGCATCATCGGCGCGGGCCTGTTCGTCGGCAGCAGCGCCGGCATCGCCACCGTCGGCCCGGCCATCGTAGTCAGCTATCTGCTGGCCGGCGTCGTCGTGCTGCTGATGATGCGGATGCTGGGCGAGATGGCGGCGGCCTTTCCGGAGACCGGCTCGTTCACCGAATACGCGCGGCTGGGCCTGGGGAACTGGGCCGGATTCACCGCCGGTTGGCTCTACTGGTATTTCTGGGTGGTGGTGCTGGCCATCGAGGCCCTGGCCGGCGCGGCCATCCTGCACCTGTGGGTCCCCATCGACATCTGGGCCGTGGCCCTTGGCCTGATGGCGCTGATGATGGCCACCAACCTGTGGTCGACCCGCTCCTACGGCGAGTTCGAATTCTGGTTTGCCTCGATCAAGGTGGCGGCCATCGTCGTCTTCATCGCCGTGACCGGATATTTCGTCCTGGCGCTGACCCATGGCGGGGCGCGCTTCGCCAATCTCCATGCCCATGGCGGCTTCGCGCCGTTTGGCCCGGTGTCGGTCCTGGGCGGGGTGACCAGCGTCATCTTCGCCCTGTGCGGGGCGGAGATCGCCACCATCGCGGCGGCCGAATCGCGCGAGCCGGGCCGCGCCGTCGCCAAGATGACCAGCCAGGTGGTGGTCAGAATCCTGCTCTTCTACGTCATCTCTCTGTTCCTGATCGTCACCGTGGTCCCGTGGACGGCGATCCACCCCGGCGATTCGCCCTTCGCCATAACCCTCGGGCGGGTCGGCGTCCCCGGCGCGGCGGCGATCATGAACGCCATCGTGCTGACCGCCGTGCTCTCGTGCCTGAACTCTGGGCTCTATGTGACCTCGCGGGTCCTGTTCACCCTGGCCGCCCACGGCGACGCGCCGCAGGGCCTGGTGGTGCTGAGCAAACGGCGGGTGCCGATCCGCGCCATCCTGATCGCCTTCGCCTTCGGCGCGGTCGCCGTGGCCGCCTCGGTGGTCTCGCCGCAGGTGGTGTTCGCCTTCCTGATCAACGCCTCGGGCGCCCTGATGCTGCTGATCTACCTCATCGTCGCCTGCGCCCAGATCGCGGTGCGCCGGCGCCTCGAGGCCGAAGGCTCGCCGCGCCTCACGGTGCGCATGTGGCTGTTTCCCTGGGGCAGCTATTTCACCGTGGCGGCCATCGTGGCGATTTTGGCGGCCATGGCCTTGACCCCGGCGTTGCGGACCCAACTCACCGCCAGCCTGGGCATTCTGGTGCTGGTGCTCGGCCTCTACCTGGGCGTGAGGCGGCGGCGCGGCGCGGCCTAGATTGATGGACGCGTGAACTGGGCGGCGCGACGCCCCCTCCGTCACGGCGCGAGAAAACGCGCCGCGCCACCTCCCCCGCTTTGCGAGGGAGGAAAGTGGAACTGCTGACCCCGGCCTTTCCTCCCCCGTCCTCTTACCGGGGAGGGGAACGGCGAAGCGGTGGAGGGGGCGCAAGGCCGGCGCTCGCGGCCGGGTCGAAGGGGGCCAGGACGGCCGGTGCGCCGCCGTCAAGGGCGAGGGAGGCCACCGCCTCGCCGATGGCGGGCGAATGCTTAAAGCCGTGGCCTGAGCAGGCGGAGACCACGATGATCCGGTCGCGATCGGGGTCGGCGCCGATCAGGAAACGGCTGTCCGGCGCCAGGGTGTAGGTGCAGGCGGCCGATCGCAGCCAGGTCCTTCCGAGCCCTTCAAGGCGCCCGGCGACGTGCCGGCGGCGCATGGCCTGCGCCTCGTCGCGCGAAACCGTTTTGTCGATCCGTTCGGGCGTGGTCGCCGGGGACGCGAACCGCTCCATCGACACCTTGACGCCGCGCGATCCGGGAACGACCGGAAAGCCGTAGAACCAATCCTCGGCGCCGGCGCCGTGCATCCACATGAAGACCGGAAAGCGGCCCGGCGCGAAGGCCGCCGCGTCGTCCGGCTCGAACCAGTGCATGGTCTGCCGGTAGAGGCGCAGCGAACGGCCCCAGGCGCCGCCGAGCAGCCCTGGGGCCCAGGGGCCGGCGGCCACCACGACCTGGCCCGCTTGGTGGGCGCCCTGGTCGGTGACAACCCCTACGCCGCCGGCCAGGGGAAGGAGGCTTTCGACGGTCTCGCCGGTGCGGATCTCCGCGCCGGCGCGCCTGGCCAAGGTGAGGTGCGCGGCCACGCAGCACTCGGGATACAACAGGCCGGCGCCCGCCTCGAAATAGGCGATCTCGTCGTCGCCCAGGTTGAATGGCGGGAAACGGCGGCGCGTCTCGTCGGCCGTCAGCACTTCGTGGTCGACGCCATGACGCGCGGCGATCTCGATGGTTCGGCGCACGAAATCCGGCTTGCCGGGGTGCGCGCCGCCCAGTCCGGGGGCGCCAATGAACAGGCCGCCGGTGGTCAGCATCAGGCTCTCGCCCGTCTCGGCTTCCATCTGGCGCCACAACTCGTGCGAGCGACGGGCCAGGGGCACATAGTCGTCGCCCTCGCCGATGGCCTCACGGGTGACGCGGCTCTCGCCATGGCTGGAGCCCTGGTCGTGGGGTGGACAACGCCGATCGATCCCCAGCACCGCCGCGCCGCGCCTGGCGAGATGATGGAGGGTGGCGCTCCCCGCCGCCCCCAGGCCGACCACGATGACGTCGGGCCTCATTCCTCCAGGCTCAAGAGGCTGGCGTTGCCGCCGGCCGAGGTGGTGTCCACGGTGTAGGTGCGCTCGACGCAGAAGCGCGGCAGATAGTGCGGGCCGCCGGCCTTGGGGCCGGTCCCCGACAGGCCCTCGCCGCCGAACGGCTGGACGCCGACGACCGCCCCGATCATCGAGCGGTTGACGTAGAGATTGCCGACCTTGGCGCGGGCGCGCACCGCCGCCGCCACCGCGCCGATGCGGCTGTGGACGCCCAGGGTGAGGCCGTAGCGCGAGGCCATGACCGCGTCGATCGTCGCCGCCAACGCCCCGCCCTTCCAGGTGACGACGTGCAGGATCGGGCCGAACACCTCGCGGTCGAGATCGGCGATCCTATCCAGGCGGATCACCGTCGGGGCGACGAAGGCGCCGCGCTCCAGGCCGTCCGGGAGGGGGCAGGCGTAGAGGATGCGGTCCTTCCAGCGCGCCACATGGGCCTCGATCGCGTCCTTGGCGGCGGCGTCGATCGCCGGCCCCACGTCCGTCGCCGGATCGGCCGGATCGCCGATCACCAGCTCGGCCATGGTGCCCACCAGCATGGCCAGGGTCGCCTCGGCGATATCCTCGTGCAGGCACAGAAGGCGCAGGGCGGAGCAGCGCTGGCCGGCGGAGAGGAAGGCCGAGGCGATCACGTCGCCGACCACCTGTTCGGGCAGGGCGGTGGAATCGACCAGCATGGCGTTGATTCCGCCGGTCTCGGCAATCAGGGGAACCAGCGGGCGGCTCTCGTCGTCGAGCAGGGCGCGGGCGATCCGCCGGGCGCTGGCGGTGGACCCGGTGAAGGCGACCCCGGCCACCCGCGGGTCGGCGACCATGGCGGCCCCGACTTCGGCCCCGCCGGGAACTAGGTTCAGCACCGCGCCGGGAACGCCGGCCTCCAGGGCCAGGCGCACGGCGGCGGCGGCGATCAGCGGCGTCTGCGGGGCCGGCTTGGCGACCACCGCGTTACCGCCGGCCAGGGCGGCGGCGATCTGGCCGATGAAGATGGCCAGGGGGAAGTTCCACGGGCTGACGCAGGCGAAGACGCCGCGACCGCTGAGGGTCAGTTCGTTGGTCTCGCCGGTGGGGCCCGGCAGGGCCACGGGCCGGCATTGCCGGCGCGCCTCGGCGGCGTAATAGCGGCAGAAGTCCGCAGCCTCGCGCACCTCGCCCAAGGCGTCGGCCAGGGTCTTGCCGGCTTCGCGCACCGCCAGGGCCATCAGGGCCGCGCGGTCGCGCTCCAGGAGATCGGCCAGGCGTTCCAAGGTCGCGGCGCGTTCCTCCACCGGCCGCGCCCCCCAGCCCCCCTGCCCGGCCGCCGCCGCGTCCACCGCCGCCTTCACATCCTTGGGCGTCGCCTCGATGACCTCGCCGACGACGCGCCCACTGTCGGCCGGATCGTGGATGGGCCGGGCCGCCCCGGTCCCCTCCCGCCCGCCGACGATGGGCGCCGCCCGCGGCGGCGCGGCCCAGGCGGCGCGCATGGCGGCCAGCAGGGCCGCCACCGCCGCCTCGTCCGACAGATCGAGGCCGGCCGAATTGCGCCGCTCAGGCCCGAACAGGCCGGCGGGCGGCTTGATCGCCGGATGGGCCGAGAAGCCCGCGCCCTCGGCGTCCATCACCGGGTCGGCCAACAGATCCTCGTCGCTCAGGGTCCGGTCAGCGATCTGATGGACGAAACTGGTGTTGGCCCCGTTCTCCAACAGGCGGCGGACCAGATAGGCCAGCAGGTCGCGATAGCCGCCGACCGGGGCGTAGATGCGCACCGCGACCCCCAACTCGGCCATCAGCGGCTCGTAGAGGCCTTCGCCCATGCCGTGCAGGCGCTGGAACTCGAAGTCGCGCCGCGCCCCGGCCCACTCCAGGACCATGGCGACGGTGAGCGCATTGTGGGTGGCGAAGGCGGGAAAGACGGCCGGCTCGTCCAGCATCGCCCTGGCGCAGGCCAGGTAGCTGACATCGGTGCCGCTCTTGCGGGTGAACACCGGATAGTCGATGAGGCCCAGCTCCTGCGCCCGCTTGATCTCGGTGTCCCAATAGGCGCCCTTGACCAAGCGCGTCATCAGTCGCCGGCCGGTGGCGCGGCCCAGGGCGCCGACCCAGGCGATCACCGCCGGGGCGCGGCGCTGATAGGCCTGGACCGCCAGCCCCAGGCCGTCCCACCCTGCAAGGGAGGGATCGCGCGCCGCCTTCTCGATGATGGTGAGCGACATCTCCAGCCGCTCGCTCTCCTCGGCGTCCACGGTCAGGCCGACGCCCCCGGCCTTGGCGACGCGGGCAAGGTCGATCAGCCGCGCGGTGAGCTGCGGGACGGCGCGCCGGTCCTGCAACGGCTCGTAGCGTGGATGCAGGGCCGAGAGCTTCACCGACACGCTGTCGCGGGCGAAGACATCGCCGGCTCCCGGCGCCGCCTTTCCCACCGCCTCGATGGCGGCAAGGTAGGAGTCGAAATAGGCCTCGGCGTCGGGCGCCGTGCGCGCCGCCTCCCCCAGCATGTCGAAGGAATAGCGGAAGGCCTTGTTGGCCCCCCGGTCGGCGCGGCGCAGGGCCTCCTCGATGGTGCGGCCGAGCACGAAGGCCTCGCCCATGCGCTGCATGGCGCTTCCCACGGCGACCCGGATGGTCGGCTCGCCCAGGCGCGCCGCCAGGGCGCGCAGGGTCCCGGCCGGGGCCTCGGTCAACGACTGGGCGAGGAGCAGGCCCAGGGTGGCCCCCCTCACCATCGCCGAATCGGCCGAGCTCAGATGGCTCCGCCAGTCGCCTTGGCCCAGCTTGTCGCGGATCAAGGCGTCGGCGCCGGCGGCGTCGGGCACCCGCAGATAGGCCTCCGCCAGGCCCAGCAGGGCCGCGCCCTCGTCGCTGGAAAGGCTGTATTCCTGGAGGAAGCGGTCGATCCAGCCGCCCCGCCCGGGGGCCCGAAGCGCCGCCAGCAGGCCGGCGGCCCGCGCCGCCACCCGCTGGCGCGCCGCCGGCGTCAGCCGCGCCCGGCCGGCCAGGGGTTCCAGGGCGTCGGGCTCGGCGAGCCGATAAAGCGGCGCGATGGCGCGCCGCGCCGCGTCGAGAGAAAGAGGGGTGGGCAAGGGCAAGGGCCTTCAGGTCATAAAACGGCGCGTGGGCAAGGCGCGCTTCTAGCCGCTCCCGGCGACATCGGCCAACGCCGTAATTTGGCCGTGGCCGAGTCCCTGGAGTATATTCACGCCGCTTTGAGGAGGAGCGCCGCCATGATCCGCGCCTTGTCGTTCGCCCTGGCCGCCGCCGTGACGGTCGCGGGTGCCCTGCCCCAGGTGGCGGTCGCCCAGGAAGCGATATCGACGGCGGCGGGCGACCCCGCCGCCCCCGCTCCGGTCTCGGCCGCCGACGCGCCGCCCATCACCCTGCCGGAAGCGATCGGCCCCGACGACGCCGGCCCCCTGCCGGTCGGCCCCTGCGGCGCGGTCGGCCAAATCCGCGACGGCCAGGTGGAAAAGCCCGACAAAAATCCCCACGGCGAGGTGTGGGCGGGGGTCGGAACCCACGGCTACCGCGAGACCGGCGGCGTGGTTTGCCAACCCATCGGCGACCACAGTTCGGTGACCATCGCGGTGGACGCGGCGCATATCGGGCGGTGAGGGGTCGCGTAGCGTCGCTCCGCCGATGCTTGACCTCGGGCCGGTTCGCCCGCAACGAAGGGCCATGGCCGACGCCCAGCCCCTAGCCGCCGCTATACCGCCCGAACTGGAGGAGTTGCGG
Source organism: Caulobacterales bacterium (assembly GCA_038225765.1). GTDB lineage: Bacteria > Pseudomonadota > Alphaproteobacteria > Caulobacterales > Caulobacteraceae > Acaudatibacter. Next base: position 20,867 of record JBBRQW010000001.1, read on the forward strand.
CACTCCATCGACAACATCGACGCGGCGGTGCTGCACCTGTTGGCCGAACGGTTCAAATGCACTCGCAAGGTCGGTGCGTTGAAGGCGCGGCTGGGCATGGACCCCGCCGATCCGGTTCGCGAGGCGCGCCAGATCGCCCGCCTGCGCTCCCTGGCCGTCACCGCCGAGCTCGATCCGGAGCTGGCCGAGAAATTCCTCAACTTCCTGCTCAGGGAGGTCATCCGCCACCACGAGATCATCGGCAGCCAGACGTGACGGCGGCCCCGCCGCGCGACGCCTCGGCAGCCGTGGTCGGGGCCGGCGATTTCATCGGCGCGGCGATCGCCGAGCGCTTTGCCGCCGAGGGCTACAAGGTGTTCGGCGGGCGCCGGCGGGGGGGCGAGCTTAGCCCCCTGACGGCGAGGATCGAGGCCGCCGGCGGGCGCTTCGAGGCCCGCGCCCTGGATGCGCGGCGGGAGGGCGAGATCGCCGCCTTCATGGCCGAGGCCGACGCCGACCAGCCCCTGGAAGTCGCCATCTTCAACGTCGGGGCCAATGTCAGCTTCCCCATCCTGGAGACCACCGAGCGGGTGTTCCGCAAGGTGTGGGAGATGGCCTGCGAGGCCGGTTTCCTGGCCGGCCGCGAGGCGGCGCGGCGGATGCTGGCGCGGGGCGCCGGCTCGATCTTCTTCACCGGGGCCACGGCGTCGATGCGCGGCGCCGAGGGCTACGCCGCCTTCGCCAGCGCCAAGGCCGGCCTGAGGGCGGTGGCGCAATCCATGGCCCGCGAACTGGGGCCGCGCAACATCCACGTCGCCCACCTAGTCATCGACGCCGGGGTCGACACCGCCTTCGTGCGCCAGCGCATCGCGGCGGCGCGCGGCGAGGCGGCGCTGGCTGATCTGGCGCCCGACGCCCTGATGAACCCCGCCTCGATCGCCGAGGCCTATTGGGGCCTGCACCGGCAGAGCCGCGACGCCTGGACTTTCGAGCTCGATCTGCGGCCATTCGCGGAGCGGTGGTGATGGCCGGCGTCGTCCCTGAATTCCTGTTCGATTTCGGCAGCCCCAACGCCTATCTCGCTCACAAGGCGATCCCGGCCGTCGAGGCGCGGACGGGCGTTCGCTTCGCCTATGTTCCGGTGCTGCTGGGCGGCGTCTTCAAGGCCACCGGCAATCGCTCGCCCATGGAGGCCCATGCGAACGTCCCGGCCAAACTCGCCTACGAAGCCCTGGAGATGCGCCGCTTCGTCGCCCGCCACCGCCTCGCCCGCTTCGCGCCCAACCCCCACTTCCCGGTCAACACCCTGACCATCATGCGCGGGGCGGTGGCGGCCGAGACTGTCGATGTGTTCGCCCCCTACGTGGAGGCGGTGTTCGCCGCCATGTGGGAGGACGGGCGCAAGATGGACGATCCGGCGGTCGCCGCCGAGACCCTCGCCGCCGCCGGCCTGCCCGCGATCCGCCTCATGGCGCTGACCCAGGACCCCTCGGTGAAAGCGCGCCTGGCGGCCAACACCATGGCGGCGGTGGAGCGCGGCGTGTTCGGCGCCCCGACCTTCTTCGTCGGCGAGGAAATGTTCTTCGGCAAGGATCGGCTGGGGGAGGTGGAGGCGGCGATCGCGGGCGCGGGCGACCGCGTTCCCCGCTTTCGCGCTTAGGCATCCATACATCTCCGGCTGACAGGCCCCCGCCCGACGCCCCCTCCGTCACGCGGCGAAGCGGCGCCGCGCACCACCTCACCCGCGAAGGGGAGCGGGGGAGAAAAAATTGGAGTCGGCCTTTGCACTTTCCTCCCTCGCGAAGCGGGGGAGGTGGCGTCCCGCCGTGGGCGACCGCGCTAGGCTCCCTACTCCTCCAGCCGCACCGTCGCCTGCAGTTCGATATCCGCCGCCGAGGCGCCGATGAGCAGGTCGTAGGCGCCCGGCTCGGCGATCCAGGCGTGGCGGGCCGGGTCCCAGAAGGAGAAGGCGCGGGCGTCCAGGGTGAAGCGGACCGACGTGGCCTCGCCCGGCGCGAGAGAAACCTTGGCGAAGCCCTTGAGTTCCTTGACCGGCCGCTCCACCGAGGGGCCGCGCGGGCGAACATAGAGCTGGGCGGTTTCCTTGCCCGGCCGCCGGCCGACATTGGCGATGGAGAAGGAGACCTCCACCGGGTCGCCGGCCCGAACCGTCTCCGGGGTCTCCAGGTCGGCGTAGGTGAAGCGGGTATAGGTCAGGCCGAAGCCGAACGGGAAGAGGGGCGGCTCGGGGCCGCGGTCGAAGTGGCGATAGCCGACAAAGAGGCCCTCGCCGTAGTCAGCCGCCTCGCCACCCGGATAGAAGGGGTGGGCGGGGGTATCCTCCAGGCGGCGGGGGAAGGTCACCGGCAGGCGGCCGGAGGGTTCGGCATGGCCCAAGAGGATGCGGGCCACGGCGTCCGGCCCCTCCTCGCCGCCCAGCCAGGGGGCCAGCACCGCCGGGGCGTGGTCGATCCACGGCAGCGCGTAGGAGGCGCCGCCGACCAGCACCACCACCGTGCGCGGATTGGCGGCGAGCACCGCCTCGACGAGGGCGTTCTGGTCGCCCGGCAGGTCGAGGCTCTGGCGATCGTAGCCCTCGCCCTCGCTCACCGAGGCGGCGCCGACCACCACCACGGCGGCGTCGGCGGACGCGGCCAGGGCGGCGGCCTCCTCGATCGTCCCGCTCGGCTGGCGCAGGCCGACGCCGACCTGTTCCCAGCCCAGGGCCTCCAGGTCGGCGGGCCGCACATATTCGATGACGATCCGGTAGCCGCGGCCGGCGGCGAGGCTCACTGGCGCGACCTTGCGCGCGGCCGCCGCGCCGCCGATGTCCATGGTGTCGGCCGCCCCCGGTGTCGCCGCGTCGATCAGCACCGCCCCGTCCAGGATCACCCGCATCGCGCCCGGAGCGCGGACGGCGATCTCGTGGCGGCCGTCTCGCGCCGGCCACAGCCAGCCGCTCCAGCGCAGGGCCCCCACGCCCGGGTTGCGGCCAGCCGCCGAGGCGGTGGAGACCAGCTTGCCGATCCGGCGCTCGGTCGCGCTTTTGAACGGGGGGGCGCCGAAACCGCGCTCGGCGAAGTATTCGCAAAGAAGGCCCGCCTGGCCGCGCCCCTCGTCGGGGCTGAACAGGTCGGGGCGGGCGGCGGGGGGGACCGGCTCGTTGTCGCCGCCGTCGGCGTGAAGCACCTCGCACTGGCCGGCCAGCAGGCCTTCGAGGGCGGCGAGGATCGAGGTCCGCCGCCCGGCGCGAACCTGGGAGGAGCCGCCGCCCTGGATGCGCCGCGCCGCCGCGTTGGGCCCGACCACCGCCAGGGTGCGGATCGCCCCGGCGTCGAGAGGCAGCAGGTCGCCGTCGTTCTTCAACAGCACCACGGCCTCCTCGGCCGCCCGGGCGGCGATCTGGCGATGACGGGCCGAACGCAGTTCCCCGGAGGGCGGCGGCTTGCCGTCGAGGACGCCGGTGCGCAGGATCAGGCGGACCATCCGGCGGGCCGCGTCGTCGATGCGCGCCTCTTGAACCTCGCCGGCGCGGACGGCGGCCAGCAGCGCCTCGCCGAACCAGCGCGGCGGCCCGGGCATTTCCAGGTCCAGGCCGGCGCCCGCCGCCGGCGCGGTGGAATGGACCGCCCCCCAGTCGGAGACCACCACCCCATCCCAGCCCCATTCGCCCTTGAGGATGTCGGTCAGCAGATGGGGGTTTTCGCTGGCATAGGTCCCGTTCACCTTGTTGTAAGCGGCCATCACCGTCCACGGCCCCGCCGCCTTCACCGCCATCTCGAAGGGCGCCAGGTAGATTTCGCGCAGGGCGCGTTCGTCCACCTGGGCGCTGACCGTCATCCGGTTGGCTTCCTGGTTGTTCACCGCGTAGTGCTTGAGCGAGGCGCCGACGCCCTCGCCCTGCAGGCCGGCGATGAAGGCGATCCCGAGCGTCCCGGCCAGGAAGGGGTCTTCCGAATAGGTCTCGAAGTTGCGGCCCCAAAGCGGCGTGCGGGCAATGTTGACGGTGGGCGCCAGCACCACCTGGTCGTTCAGCGCCAGGGCCTCACGGGCGATGGCGGCGGCGACTTCGCGCACCAGATTGGGATTGAAGGTGGCGGCCAGGGCGGCGCCGACCGGAAACACCGTCGCCGCCTCGCCTTCCTGGGAGCGCACCCCGGTCGGCCCGTCGGTGACGCGGACGCCCGGAACGCCCAGGCGCGGGACCCCTTGGAGGGTGAACGCCGCCGCCCCGGCCATCAGGGCGACCTTCTCCTCCAAGGTTAGGCGGCCGGCGAGATCATCGACCCGCGCTTCCAGGGCGAGCGCCGGGTCGCGGAAGGCGGGACGGTCGCGGGTATCGTCCATGGGCCGACCCTACGTCGCCGGCCGACGGGCGGGCAAGGCCCGGCTGTCAGGCCAGCGCCGCTCTGGGCTTGGCGAACATCGTCGGGGCGGAACGCCAGGCTTCGGCGGCGGCGTGGACCGCGCCTCCCCCTCCCCCGCCCAGGGCGGCCATGGCGGCGATCATCCGGTGCGGTGGCGTCTGGGGATCGTGGACGATCGTCCCGCCGTGGCCGTCGCTGGCGGCGACGAAGGTGGAGTTTCGATAGTCGCCGATCAGGGTGATGCGGGCGGTCTGAGTCCCGTCGGTGACGGTGAGCACGCCGGAGGTCGCCGTGCCGCTGAAGGTGGCCTCGCCGGCGCTTTTGAAGCGGATGTCGCCGAGATCCAACGACGTGGTCCCGGTCTTGGAGAAGCCGGTGATCGAGCCGGTGTAGCCTTGCGATTGCGCCAGCCGCAGAACCCCGGCCGTCCTGAACGCCACGTTCTCGGTGAAACTCGATGCGAAGGCGAGGGTCCCGCCGTTGACCACCCCGCGGCCAGCCCCGCTCACCGCCCCGTTCACGGTCAGGTTGCCGCCGGCGGCGTCAAGGATTCCGGTGTTGGCGATGGCGCTTTGCACGGTCACGCCGCCGGTCCCCTCCGCTACGATCAGGCCGGCGTTGACGATGGCGGCGGCGCCGGTGTCGATAGTCAGGGCGAGGGCGCCGTTGCCGTTGATGATCCCCTTGGCCTGGTTGACCAGCACCAGGGCGCCGCTGCCCAGCGCCCCGGCGCCGGAGACGGTGTTGTCCACATTGGTGAGCACCGCCGCGCCGGTGGCCCCACGCAGGCTATTGGCGCTCGATTGGGTGAGCACCAACTGGCCGCCGCCGGTCAGGATGGCGTTGTTGCCGCTGACGATCAGATTGGCGGTGGTGGCGACGATCTTGCCCGTATTGACGATGGTTCCGGCCAGGGTGACGGCGGCGGTGTTTATCAGCACGCTGGCGCCGGTCAGTGTCGTTCCGCTCAGGGTTTCGGAGCCGCCGCCGAAGTCGATCGAGCCGGCCCCGGTCAGTGTCCCGCGGAAGCTGTCGCCGGTCCCGGTGAAGGTGAGGCGGTCGCCAGCCGCCACGCTCACCGTCCCGGCGGTCTGGGTCCAACGCCTCGCGTAGGGGAGGCTGGTGGCCACGCTCACCCGGCTCGTCGATCCGACCTCGGTGACTTTGGCGATGGTCAGGCGGGTTCCCACATCGAGCGCCGCCGTCCCGCCGGCGATCGCCAGGGTCCCGGCGCCGGCCAGCAGGCCGGTGGCGGTCAGGGAGCCGGCGAGCGTGAGGACGGCGCCAACCGTCAGGGTCCCCGCGTCGATCAGGCGCTGGCCGGCGGCGATGGACCCGCTCCCGGAGACGGCGAAGCTGGCCCCCACGCCTACCTCCAGGGTGGCGAAATTGGTGAAGGTCGTCGGCGCCATGCTGCCCGACACGGTCACATTGCCCGCCCCCAGGCTGGTGAGGGTTCCGGAACCCGACGCGAGATCCAGCGTCCCGCCGCCGCCCTGCACCGCGCCCACGAACGCCGAGCCGGCCTCGACGATCAACACATCCCTTGCAGAATTGAACTCGACCGCCGTACCGCCTGTTCCCGAGATGGTCCCGAAGTTGGTGACCGTCGTGGCGAAGCTGGAACCGACGTCGATGCCGATGCCGCCCTCGATCAGGGCGGCCTTGGCGTTGGAGATGTCGCCGGGGCCGCCCGCGTAGAGGCCGCCAATGACAATCCCGTTGCCTTCCACGCCGGCGTTGGCGCCCGCGCCTCCGCCCACTCCGCCCAAGATCGTGCCCGTATTGAAGATCGCTCCGCCAAGATTGAGATAAACTCCCGAACCGCCCGCGCCGCCCATCCCGGCGCTGAATGTCGCGACCCCGCCCGCGCCGCCCGCGCCGCCGCCGATCATGCCACTGTTGGTGATCATCTCACTTCTTACCAGCTGGATCGCCGTCCCCCCCGCACCGCCGGCGCCGCCGAATCCGCTCCCGCCGCCGCCAACGGCGCCGGCGCCGCCCTCGATTGTTTGGTAATTGGCGATGCTTCCCCCATCGCCCGAGATTCCCAGGCCGCCGCCGCCGCCCTTGCCCCCCGCTCCGCCTCCGACGCCGCCGTCGCCGCCGGCGATAGCGCCGCGGTTGGTGAGGGGGCCGGCCACATTGATGAAGATCGCGTCGCCGCCGCCGCCGCCACCGTAGGCGGACAGGCCGCCCGCCCCTCCGGCACCACCGTCGATCGCGCCGCTATTGATGCAGGTGGTCAGGCCACCCTGGATTCCGCTGCCCCCTCCGCCGGCATAGGAAGCGGAGCCCGCGGCGGAGCCGCCCTGGCCGCCGGCGATCGTCCCGGTGTTGGTGACCTGGCTGCTCCCCACGTTCCCCAACAAGACCGCGCCGCCGCCGCCGCCCGCGCCCGCCGGGTTTCGCCCGGCGCCGACAGCGCCGCCGGCGCCGCCCAGAATCGCGCCGCCGTTGGTGATCGTCGCGGGGCCGGCGAGGGAAATTCCTTCGCCGCCGCCACCGCCATAGCCGCCGAAGGTGTTTCCCACGCCGCCGGCGCCGCCGGCGCCGCCCACGATCGTGCCGGTGTTGGCGATCGAGGCGCTTCCTCCCCTTATGGCGTCGCCGCCATAGCCGCCGAACCAGCCACTGCCGCCATAGCCGGTGGTCCGGGCGCTGCCCCCGGCCCCGCCGGCGCCGCCTTCGATCAGGCCGCTGTTGCTCAGGTTGAAGGTTGCGTTCGAGAGGACGGCGTTGCCGCCGGAGCCGCCGTAGCCGCCTCTCGAATACCCCGACTGCCCCAGGCCGCCTTGCCCGCCCGCGATCGTGCCGTGGTTGTTGGCGATCGTGCCGCCGGCCAGGAGTTCGACGGCGCCCCGCGCGTAACCGCCAACCCCGCCATCGCCGGGCGCCGTTCCACTGCTCTGGCCGCCCGCGCCGCCCTGGCCGCCAGTGACGATTCCGTCGTTGGTCAAATTGGCCGCGACCTGGCATTGGATGGCGTAATTTCCGCCGCCGCCGTGGCCACCGAATTGTCCGCTCCCTACGCCATTGGCGCCGGCCCCGCCGGCCCCGCCGGCGACGGCACCGTGGTTGACGATGCTTCCGGCCCCGTAGAGAACGATCCCCAGGCCGCCGGCGCCGCCGTGGCCGTTGTTGACGCTGACCGACCCGGCCCCGCCCTGCCCGCCCCCGATCGCGCCCATGTTGGAGAGCGGGCCGCCAGCCAAGAGTTCGACCCCATTGCCGCCCAAGCCGCCAGCGGCGGCTCCGCTCGCCTGGATCGCGCCCGAATTGGCCACCGTTGCCGAATGTCCCACGACGAGGCCGGAGCCGCCGATCCTGCCCGACGCGGTGATGGTCAGAGTCGAAAAGGCGGCGGCCAGCGAATAGCCGGCGCTGTAGGTTCCGGTCAGCGTTTTGGTTGTCATCGAGCGTCCCCCTGAAGGTGTTTTGGGCTCGTCCGAATCGTCCGGGGCCGCGCCGCGGCGCACCTTTAGGGGGCGCGGGGAGCGGTGCAAGCGACTATCCCTGATCCACGAATCAATGCGAGGCCATCCATGACCCACGCCGCGTCCGTCCATGTCCGCCGCGAGGCCCGCGAGGGCGGCGCGATTGCTTTCGTGACCATCGACAACGCCCGCAAGCTCAACGCGCTGAACGCCGCCTTGATGAGCGAGTTCGTCGCGGTGTTCGCCGACTTGGCCGCCCAGGACGATCTGCGCGCCGTGGTCCTGAGTGGAGCCGGCGGCAAGGCCTTCGTCGGCGGGGCGGATGTGGACGAGCTGGCGGCGATTGGGGGGCCGGAGGCGGCGCGGGCCTTCATCGGCGCGGTCCACGCCTGCTGCGCGGCGGTGCGCGATCTGCCGGTCCCGGTGATCGCGCGGATCGGCGGCTACGCCCTGGGGGCGGGCCTGGAGCTGGCGGCGGCCTGCGACCTGCGGGTCGCTTGCGAGACGGCGGTGTTTGGCATGCCGGAGGTGCGGCTGGGCATCCCCTCGGTGGTGGAGGCGGCCCTGCTGCCGACCCTGGTCGGCTGGGGGCGGGCGCGGGCGATGCTGCTGCTGGGCGAGACCTTCGACGCGGCCCGCGCCCTGGCCATCGGCCTGGTCGACACGGTGGTTCCGGCCGCCGATCTGGACGCCGCCGTCGAGGCCCGACTGGCCGCGTTGGCGGCCGCCGGCCCGCGCGCCATCCGCCTGCAGAAGGCCCTGATTTGCGCCTGGGAGGATTTGCCGCTGAAAGACGCGATCGCGGCGGGTATCGACGCCTTCGCCGCCGCCTATGAGTCCGACGAACCCAGGGCGGCGATCGCGGCGTGGCGGGCGGCGCGGGAGTAAGGCGCCCTACCCCGCCCTCGCCCGGCCCCGGTCGATCGTCGCATAGGCGCCGGCGAGGTTTTCGCAGGCGGCGCGCAGGACGGCGCCCTGGGCGTCGGGCAGGCGCTCGGCGGTGTGGGCGGCGACGACGGCGCGCCAGTCGGCGGCGCGGCCGAGCACCGCTTCGCTTTCGCACAGGGCCACGAGCAGGCGGGCGCTGGCCGGGCCGGCCAGGGCCAGGGCCGCCTCGATCCGCGCCCCGGCCCGCCGGCGGGCGTCGGTGAAGCTCTGAGGGTCGGGGGAGCGGTCGATGCGGGGGGCGAAATCGCCGCCGCCGGCGAGGGTGCGGTGCAGGACGGCGATGTCGTCCTGCAGCCGGCGGACAGCTTCCAGAGCGCCTCGCGACAGGCCGCCGCGCGCCACAAGACAGTCGAAGGCGTCCTGGCGGCGCACGTTCGGGCGCCGCCCAGGGGGAGAGGATCGCGCGACCGCCGCCGCGTTGGCGGCCAGGCTCATGGCGGCCTCGTTGACGCCCCAGGTCGCCGGATCGCGCTCGGCCAGCCGCTCGGCGGCGCGGCGCCGGGCGATGGCCATCGGGTCGGCAGGGCGGGCGGATTTTCGTTGGCGGGCCATGGCGGTCAGGCGGGCCTGAACATGCGGGCCCGGTGAGCGGCGCAATAGGCGCCGCCGGCGCGGGGATTGCAGCAGGCCCGCGTCGTCCAGCCTTCGCCGTCCACCGGAAAGGCGCACTCGCCGGCGGCGCGGGTGAGCCACGGCCGGGGCGCGCGGGCGATCCCCACCGGCGGGGCGGGCGGCAGGGGCCGGGCACGGAAGGAGGGTAGGCGCTTGGCGACATAGGGCATGTGGAGACAATTGCATATTGCAATTTACGCCGCAAGCCGAAACTTTGCATTTTGCCTGACGATTTTTGCCGCGGGACTTTGCATAATGCATCATGCCCAAGGATCCCGAGCCCAACTATCTGAAGGCTTGGCGCGAATACCGCCGCATGACCCAGGCCAAGCTCGCCGAGGCGATCGGCACCACCGGGGCGGTCATCTCCCTGCTGGAAGCCGGCGAGCGGCGGCTGTCGGACAAGTGGCTGCGCAAGATCGCCCCGGTGTTGGGCACCCGCCCCGGCCATCTGTTGGAGATCGACCCCAACGACGTCTCCACCGACATCCTCGATATCTGGGCCGAGATCCCCGAGGACCGCCGCGAACAGGCCCGCGACGTGCTCAAGGCCTTTCGGGCAAAGGAAGAGCGGGGGTAGCCCTCGCCTTCCTCGATCTCACGAAAACACCCCCGCCAATCCCAACGCCGCCGCGGCACCCAGGAACCACAGGGGATTGAGGCGGGTGACGAGGGTGAGGGCGGCGGTGGCGGCGGTGATGGCGGCCAGGCGCCAGCTCGTGTCGGCGGCTCTAGCCAGCAGCCAGGCGGTGGCGGCCACCAAGCCCACGGTCACCGGCGCCAGGCCGGCCAGCAGGGCGGCGCGCCAGGGGGCGTCGCGATGGCGGTCCCAGACCTTCACCGCGAAAAAAGCCAGCAGGCACGAGGGCCCGGCCAGGGCGGCGGTGGCGATCAGCGCCCCGGCCAGGCCCGCCGCCTTCCATCCCACCAGGGTGGAGATCATGAAATTGGGGCCCGGCGCCGCCTGGGCCAGGGCGAACAGGGCGGCGAAATCCGCGTCGCTCATCCAATGGTGGACCGCCACCGACTGGCGGTGAATCTCCGGGATGACCGCGTTGGCGCCGCCGAAGGCGAGCAGGGAGAGGACGGCGAACTGGGCGGCGAGCGTCGTCAGGGTGTCGGCGAGCGGCTTCATGGGCGCCGCTTCCAGGCCACGGCGATGCTGACCGGGCCGAGGGTCAGGAGCACCCAGGGCAGGGGCAGGGCGAAGAGGCCGACGCCGGCAAAGGCCAGGATCACGAAGGCGCCGGCCGACACCGGCCGTCGCGCGAAGAGGGGCGCCGCCATCTTGATCGCGGTCGCCGCCACCAGGCCGGCGGCGGCGGCGGCCAGGCCGGCCATGAGCTGCGGAACCCGGCCCGCCGCGCCGAACCGGCCATAGAGGGCGCCCAGGGCGATGACGATGGCGACCGGGGCGCCGACGAGGCCGGCCAGGGCCGCCAGGGCGCCGCGGGCGCCGGCGAACCGCGAGCCGACCACCACCGAGAGATTGACGATATTGGGCCCGGGCAGGGACTGGCAGAGGGCCAGGGTCTCGTTGAAATCCTCGGCCGTCAGCCAGCCCTTGGACTCCACCAGCCCCCGCCGCGCGAACGGCAGGACGCCGCCGAAGCCCGCCAGGCCGATGGCCAGAAAGGCGCCGAACAGGGCCCGCGCGTCGGGCCGCCCCACCGCCCCCGGCGCAGGTTCTGCTTGGGCCGCGTCCATCCCCCGCTTGTGGAACCCGGCGCGGCGATTCTCAAGCTCGACCGGAAGTTGAAAAATATCGTTATTGCGATATGCGAATTTTATTTGACTTGGACATTTCAATTTGCAATATTTGGCGAGCCTTCTTCACGGAGTCCCGCCATGTTCCCGCCTGATCCGCGCGGCACCCTTCTGCGCGCCTTCGACGCCCACGCGCAGGCCTTTCGCGCCGAGGCCGCCCAGAGCGCGGAACAGGGCGCGCGCCTGGCTGGAGGCGATGTCGCGCGCCTGACCGATCTGGCCGGGGCCGTGGCCGCTGGCCTCGCCGACTGGAGCCGCCGGATCGACCGGCTCGACGTCGCCCGCCACCGCCCCTTCGACGAAGCCCGCGCGGCGCGCCAGATCCTGGAGGGCGTGTTCGACGAGAGTCTCGCGCCCGGCGCTTGGCGAGTGCTGGCGGCGGCGTTCCAACTGGCGGGCTCACCGGCGCACTCGGCGGCGCCTGGGGCCGCCGCATGAGCGCCGCGCCGTTCGCCCACGCCGGCGGAGCGGTGATCGCCGACCACGGTCCCCTGGCGCTGGCCGCCAGCCGGGCGCTCATCGGCTTCTACGATGTCGAGGCGCGGCTGGCCGCCAAGGACGGCGCGCCGCGTTGGGCGAGGCTCTGCGCCCGCCGCGCCCTGGCCCTCGCCGCCGCCGCCGGCGCCGCCGACCGCTGGCGCCGCGCCGCCGGCTGGGCCGACCCGGACGCGGCGGACGGGGTGCGGCTCTGATGAAACAATCGCATCTTGCCGCCGCCTCGCGCCCCCTCCGTCACGCGATGCAAAGAGCATCGCGCGCCACCTCCCCCGCGAAGAGGCGCAGGGGAGGAGTGAATGACGGTTGGCTTTTCTCTTTCCTCCCCCGCGCAGCGGGGGAGGTGGCGCGGCGCGTTTTCTTGCGCCGTGACGGAGGGGGCGTCGGGCGGCGGTTTCAGCCGGGGCCGGCGGGATGATAGACTTGTGGCGACGGCCAAGGGAGGATCGGCGATGGACGCGAAGCTGAGATATGCGATCAAGTTCGTCGCCGACATGGACCGGGCGGTCGCCTTCTGGCGCGACACCTTCGGCCTGACGGTAAGGTTCGCCTCGCCGTTCTGGAGCGAGTTCGACACCGGCGAGGTCACCCTCGCCCTGCATCCGGCCTCGGGCGCCAATCCGGCCGGAAGCGTGCAGCTCGGCTTCGCCACGCCCGACCTGCCGGGCGTCCACGCGGCGAGGGCGGAGTCCGGGCTGCAATTTGCCGAGGGGCCGCGCGACGAACACGGGACCCTGCTGTCGCGGGTGCTGGACTGCGAAGGCGCCGAGGTGTCCCTGAGCGGCGAAGCGTAAGGCGGCGAGGCGTGAGGACCCACGCCCCCGCGTGGCCGGCGCGGGTCGAGGCCGCCGCCACCCGCCCGGCTTGACCTGGGCGCGGCGCTGGGTTGCAAGGGAGAAATCTTCAGAGGAAGCGACGGACTTGGACGCCCCCACCCTCCGCCTCGCCGCCGATTTTCCACCCGCCACCCGCGCCGAATGGCTGGCGGCGGTGGAAAAGACCCTCAAGGGCGCGGAAATCGAGACGCTGGCCGGCCGCACGCCGGACGGCTTGGCCGTGCGACCGCTGTATACGGCCGACGGCGCCCCGGCCCCGGTCGCCTTCACCCCCGCGGCTCGCGGCGGCGAGCGGGCCTGGGACATCCGCGCGCCCATCGCCCATCCCGACCCGGCCCGCGCCAACGCCCAGATCCTGGAGGCGCTGGTGGGCGGCGCGTCATCGGTTTTGATCGAGATCGACCCAGGCGGCGCGCACGGCGTCGCGGTGGGTTCGGCGGAGGGTTTCGGGCGTTTGCTGGACGGCGTGATGCTCGACCTCGCCCCGGTGGCGCTCGACGCCGGGTTCCTGGGGGCCACATACGCCGAGTGGCTGGCCGCCGCCGCCAAGGCCTCGCCGGCCGCGCCCCTGGCCTTTCATCTCGACCCCCTGAGCGCCCTGGCGGCGGCGGGCGCGAGCCCCGGCCCGATCGAAAGTCACATCGCCGGCGGGGCGAGCCTCGCCGCGCGGCTGGCCGAGACCTACCCTAAGAGTAGCCTGTTTCGCGCCAGCGGCCGGGCGGTCCACGAGGCGGGCGGGTCGCCGGCGGCGGAACTGGCCTTCGCCGCCGCGTGCGCCCTCGCCTACGCCAGGGCGCTGGTCGCCGCCGATCTGTCCACGGACACTGTGTTCGAGCGGATCATCCTTAGTCTGAGCGTTGACGGCGACGCCCTGGCTTCGATCGCCAAACTTCGCGCGGCGCGGATCGTCTGGGCGAAGATCGCGGCGGCCTGCGGCGCGTCCGCCCCGGCGCGGATCGAGGCGCGGTCGTCGCGGCGGATGCTGACCCGCGCCGAACCGTGGACCAATCTGGTGCGCCTGACTTCGGCCGGTTTCGCCGCCGCCGTGGGCGGCGCCGACGCCATCGTGCTGGACGCCTTCACCGACGCCCTGGGCCTGCCCGGCCCGCTGGCGCGGCGGCTGGCCCGCGACACCCAGCTGATCGCCATGGACGAGGCCCACCTCGGGGCGGTCGTCGATCCCCTGGCCGGAGCGTGGGCGGTGGAGGCGCTGACCGACGATCTCGCCCGCGCCGCCTGGTCGGCGTTCACTGTCATCGAAGCGGCGGGCGGGATCGTCCGGTCCCTGGCCAGCGGCGCGATCGCCGCGGCGGTCGACGCCGACCGCCGGGCGTTGCGGGCCGCGATCGCCGCCGGCGAGGTCAAGATCGTCGGCGTCACCGATTTTGTCGGCGCGGCGGAGCGGGCGGCGCAGGTCGAGTCGGCCCCCACGATTTCCACCCCCGCCCCCGATCCGCGCCTGCCCGGCCCCGATAGCCGCTGCCCCGCCCTGACGCCCATCCGCCTGGAAGCGCTGGCGGCATGAGCGGTTTCCCGGACTTCGCGACGATGGCGTTCGATGCGGAAGAGCCCCCTTCCCGGCCTTCGGCCGGACTTCCCCCAAGGGGGGAAGAGGGCGGTACTTCCGGCCTCCACTCTCCTCCCCCCCTGGGGGAGGGGGACCGCGAAGCGGTGGAGGGGGCTTCGGCCTGGCTCACCCCCGAGGGGATCGCGGTCAAGGGCGCCTACACGGCCGCCGACATCGCCGATCTCGACTTCATCGCCGGCTTTCCCGGCCTCGCGCCGTTCGTGCGCGGACCTTATCCGACCATGTATGTGACCAACCCGTGGACCATTCGTCAGTATGCTGGCTTTTCCACCGCCGAAGACTCCAACGCCTTCTATCGGCGCAACCTGGCGGCCGGCCAGAGGGGCCTGTCGGTGGCCTTCGACCTGGCTACCCACCGGGGCTACGATTCGGACCATCCGCGGGTCAGGGGCGACGTGGGCATGGCCGGGGTGGCGATCGACTCCATCCTCGACATGCGCACCCTTTTTTCCGACATTCCCCTGGACCAGATGAGCGTCTCGATGACCATGAACGGCGCGGTCCTGCCGGTCATGGCCCTCTACATCGTCGCCGCCGAGGAACAGGGGGTGGCCCACGGCGCCCTGGCCGGCACCATCCAGAACGACGTGCTCAAGGAGTTCATGGTCCGCAACACCTACATCTATCCGCCCGGCCCCTCGATGCGGATCGTCTCGGACATCTTCGCCTACACGGCCGCCCAGATGCCGAAGTTCAACTCGATCTCGGTGAGCGGCTATCACATGCAGGAGGCCGGGGCGTCCCTGGACCTGGAGCTCGGCTACACCCTGGCCGACGGGATCGACTATGTGCGCGCCGGCGTGGCGGCGAGGCTGGCCGTTGACGCCTTCGCGCCGCGCCTGTCGTTCTTCTGGAACGCCGGCATGAACTACTTCATGGAGGTGGCCAAACAGCGCGCCGCCCGCCTGCTGTGGGCCAAGCTGATGGCCGAGCATTTCGCGCCCAAGGACCCCCGCTCCCTGGCCCTGCGCGCCCACACCCAGACCAGCGGCTGGTCCCTGGCCGCCCAGGATGTGTTCAACAACGTGGCGCGCACCGCGATCGAGGCCATGGCGGCGACGGCCGGCCAGACCCAGAGCCTGCACACCAATTCCCTCGACGAAGCCCTGGCCCTGCCCACCGACTTCTCGGCAGCCATCGCCCGCAACACCCAGCTTTTCCTGCGGGACGAGAGCGGCGCGACCCGCGTGATCGACCCGTGGGGAGGAAGCTATTACGTCGAGCGCCTGACCCACGATCTGGCCGCCCGGGCCCTGGCCCACATCGCCGAGGTGGAGGCGATGGGCGGTATGGTCAACGCCATCGCCGAGGGGCTGCCCAAGCGGCGGATCGAGGAGGCGGCGGCGCGCACCCAGGGCCGCATCGACTCGGGGCGCCAGATCCTGGTCGGGGTGAACCGCTACCTATCCGACACGGCCGACGACATCCCCATCCTGACGGTGGACAATTCCGCCGTGCTGACGAGCCAGCTCGAAAAACTCCGTGTGCTGAAGGCCGAGCGTGACGGGTCGGCGGTGGAGCGGGCGCTGGCCGCCCTGGAGGCGGGGGCGCGGGGCAAGGCCAATCTGCTCGCGCTGTGCGTGGAGGCGGCCCGCGCCCACGCCACGGTGGGCGAGATGAGCTTGGCCCTGGAGCGCGCGTTCGGCCGCCACCAGGCGAAGGCCGAAGTGGCGAGCGGCGTCTATGGCGCCGAGGTCGGCCCCGCCCCGAACGCGGCGCGCGCCCGGTCCATGGTCGCCGCCTTCGCCGAGGCCGACGGGCGGGCGCCGACCCTCCTCGTCGCCAAGATGGGCCAGGACGGCCACGACCGCGGCCAGAAGGTGATCGCCGGCGGCTTCGCCGACCTGGGCTTTTCCGTCGATGTCGGCCCCCTCTTCGCCACACCGGCCGAGACGGCCAGGGAGGCGGTGGAAAAGGGGGTGCATGTGGTGGGGGCCAGCTCCCTGGCGGCCGGGCACCTGACTCTGGTCCCCGAGCTGCGCGCCGAACTGGAGAGACTTGGCCGCGGCGACATCATGATCGTGGTCGGCGGGGTGGTTCCGGCCGGCGATTTCCCGGCCCTGAAAGCCGCCGGCGCCCGCCTGATCTTCCCCCCCGGCACGGTCATCGCCGACGCCGCCGCGGCGATTTTGGACGAACTCAACAAGGATCTGGGATACGCGCAGGGGGAGGGTTGAGGGGTTGCCCGACGCCCCCTCCGTCACGCGTCGCAAAAGGGCGCCGCGCGCCACCTCCCCCGCGAAGAGGCGCAGGGGAGGAAAGAATGAGGATCAGCTTTTCTTCTTTCCTCCCATGCGAAGCGGGGGAGGTGGCGCGCGGCCCATCTTGGCCGCGTGACGGAGGGGGCGTCCCGCCGCACTCCAAATATTCTATTCCCCCGCCTCGATATCCACGTCGAAGGTCTCCAGAAACCTCGACACCATCATGTAGTAGCCGATGGTGAGGGTGAGTTCCTGCAGGGCCTTGTAGCCGAGACGGTCGTTCAGGGGATTGAAGGTCGCGTCGGCGGGGCGGACGTTGGCGACCACGTCGTCGGTGAAGGCCATGACTTCCCGTTGGCCCTCGTCGAAGGCGGCGGCGGCCGGCCCTTCATGGATGGCGGCGATGAGGGCGTCGGAAAGCCCCAGGCGCCGGCGATGCGCTCGTGCTGGAATACCTCATAGGTCGCCCCCGACAGCACCCCCACGCGCAGAATGGCGATCTCTCGCAGGAGAGGATCGAGGCTGGTGAAGTTGAGAATCTGGGTCCCGAACCGGGTGAAGCCGTCGAGCAGTTCGCCGGCGTGGCCCATCATCCGAAAGATGTTGAGGGGCGGCAGCTTTTCGTAAGCCGCCGCCGCGCGGCCGACAGCCATCGCCGGGTCGAAATAGGGGATGCGCGCCATGGCCCTTGGAGACTCCCTCGCCGTGATCCAGCCCACCTTAGCGGGCGGCGGCGAGGGGCTCCAGGGCGGTGATCAGTTCACCTGGGCGGCGAAGCGCCTGGCCTGGGCGACCCAGGCGTCTCGCACCGCGCGGCCCTTGAGGCTGAGGGCGGCGTCGATGGTGGCCAGGTCGTCGGCGGTCCAGGCGGCCAGGTGCGAAAAGCAGGTCACGCCGCGCGCCGCCAGGGCGTCGGCGAGCTTGGGCCCGATGCCGACCAGGCGGGTCAGGTCGTCGGGCTCGGGCGCGGCGACCGGCTCGACGGTCTCGATGGCTAATTTTTCAATGGCCGGGATTTCTTCAACGGCGGCGACAGCCAAGTCGGCCGCGAGGGTCGGCTCGGGCGCGATCTCGGCCCCCGGGGCCAATTCGGCCATCGTCAGAATCGGCGCCGCCGATGCGTGGGGGGTCATGGCTTCGAGGTTCACCGCCTTGGTCCAGCGGGTCATCCACCACCACGTCACGCCGATACTCGCCGCGGCGCCGAAGGCGAACCACAGGGGCGAGGCGAAGCCGAGCGGGACGGCCATGGCCGCCCGCGCCCGCTCGCGCGCGCCGTTGGCGGCGTCTTCCATCAATGAAGTCATGGGCATTGAAGTCATGGGTCTTTCTTCCTTTCGCGGGGCCGCCTCGCGAGGGAGGCCGGATCATTGAATGTTGCGACGCAGCATATCACGAATCGCGCGCTCGCACATGCGATATTTCCGGCGACATTGGGGGAACGTCGGCGGCCCTCGGCGCGTTGGCGGCTTCAGCGTGGAAAAGGTGAACGGCCCGATGGCCAACATGCCCTTCGAGGCCGCCGAGACCCACGGCCTGACCTATGTTCACGACCACGATCCCGGCATCGCCCGGGTCGGCGGGGCGGCGGGGGTCCGCTACGTCGATTCCAGGGGCAATACGGTGCGCGACGTGGCGACGTTGAAGCGCATTGACGCCCTTGTCATCCCACCGGCGTGGGCGTCGGTGTGGATCTGCCCCGATCCGGCCGGCCATATCCAGGCGGTGGGCCGCGACGCGCGGGGGCGCAAGCAGTACCTCTATCACCCCCTCTGGCGGGCGTTTCGCGACGAGGCGAAATATCACCGCGTCCCCGCCTTCGGCGCCGCCTTGCCGCGCCTGCGGGCCCGCGTCGAGGCCGATCTTCGCCGCCACGGCCTGCCGCGCGAGAAGGTCCTGGCGGCGGTGATCCGCCTCCTGGAGGTCACCCTGATCCGGGTCGGCAACGACGAATACGCCAAGGCGAACAAGAGTTTCGGCCTGACCACCCTGCTCAAGCGCCACGTCAACCTCACCGGGGCCGGGGCGGTGTTCGAATTCCGCGGCACGAGCGGGGTGACCCACCGCACGGAATTTCACGACCGGCGGCTGGCCCGCGTCCTTGGCGCCTGCGAGGGCCTGCGCGGCCAGAGGCTGTTCAAATATGTGGACGACACCGGCCAGGCGCACGCCATTGAGAGCAGCGACGTCAACGCCTATCTGCACGCCGCCATGGGCGAGGCGTTCAGCGCCAAGGATTTCCGCACCTGGGCCGGGGCGGCGATGGCCGCCCGGGCGCTGGCCTCGCAGCCCCAACCCACGAGCGCCGCCGAGGCCAAGAGGGCCGTCGTCGCCTGCGTCAAGGCGGTGGCCGGGGTCCTGGGCAACACCCCCACCGTCTGCCGCGCCTGCTACATCCACCCCAAGGTGTTCGAAGCCTACGAGGCGGGCGGCCTTTCGCCCAAGCTGGCGGGCGAGGCGCGGGCGGCGGAACTGGCCTTGCTAAGGCTGTTGCGCGAACCTTAGCCTCTATCCCGCCGCATTCCGGTTGACTTCCCCAGTGGCGTATCGGAACGTCGGGTCTGGCGAACGCCCGGCCGGGCATAATTCGTCCGGGGTCGGGGGTCTACCAATGAGTGTCAAATTTCTGACCGGGACCTATAGTTCCGGTTACACGTTCAACGGCGGCTTCGGCACGCTGGCCATCACCTCGACGGCGGTGGTGAACGGGACGGGGCTCACCGTGACGGTGAAGTCCCAGATCGTCAACGACGGGACGGTCCAGGCCACGAGCGGCAAAGCCTCCGGCATCTATCTGAAGGCCGGCGGGACGGTGACCAACGGCTCGGCCACCGACGCCGCCGCGTTCATCTCGGGCTACTACGGCGTCGTGGCGTCCGGATCGGCCGCGATCACCAACTACGGGGCGATCCAGGGCGGGAGCGCCGGCGTCGTCCTGAGGGCCGGCGGGACGGTAACCAACGGGTCGGCCGCCGACACCACCGCTTCGATCCAAGGCGGCAGCTTCGGGGTCGCCGCCGCCTACACGGCGGCCACCGTCGTGAATTATGGGACGATCCACGCCAGCAAGATCGGCGTCAGTCTGTATGTCGGCGGGACGGCGACCAACGGCTCGGACGGCCACACCACGGCGCTGATCGAAGGCGTCAACTACGGCGTCCGGGCCGGCGGATCGGCCGCCATCGTCAACTACGGCACGATCCGGAGCACCGGAGGGTTCGGGACGACCGGAGCGGTCGGCGTCCATCTGAACGCCGGGACGGTGACCAATGGCTCGGCCACCGATTCCGCCGCGCGGATCGCGGGCTTCTACAAGGGTGTCGAAGTGCGGTTCGCCGCCACCGTCGCCAACTACGGCACGATACAAAGCACGGGCAATAGCGGAGAAGGAATCTATCTGCACAACGGCGGGACGGTGACCAACGGATCGGCCGCCTACACCGCCGCGCGGATCGCGGGTGCTTTGAGCGGCGTTCTCAGCTTGGCCGCGGCGGCCACGATCGCCAATTACGGCACGATCCAGAGTACGGGCACGGCTGGGGAGGGCGTCTATCTGGGCGGCGGCGGGGCGGTGACCAACGGTTCGACCGGAGACACCGCCGCGCTGATCGAGGGCGCCTTCGGCGTCGTTGTCACGCATGCCTCGGCCACCATCGCCAACTTCGGCACGATCCAGGGCGCGAACGGCGACGGCATCTATCTGAAGGCCGGCGGGACGGTGACCAACGGCTCGGCCAGCGACTCCGCCGCGTCGATCTCGGGCTTCTACGGCGTCCTGGCGTTCGGGTCGAGCGCGATCACCAACTACGGCGTTATCCAGGGGGTGGGCGCCGGCGTCGCCCTGGCGGCGGGGGGCAGCGTGACCAATGGCTCGGCCGCCCACACCACCGCCTCGATCTCGGGCGTGCGGGGCGTCTCGGCTGGCTACCCGTCGGCCACCATCGCCAATTACGGGACGATCCACGGCAGCCGCTTCGGCGTCACGCTGACGGCGGGCGGGACGGTGACCAACGGCTCGACGAGCGACACCTCGGCGCTGATCTCCGGAACCGGCGGCGCCTCGGGCCCCCTCTTCGGGGTGGAAGCCGGCCAATCGGCCACGGTGGTCAACTACGGCACGATCCTGGCCACCAACGGGGCCAGCACGTATTCCCTGGGCGGCTCCATCGCGGTGTATCTGACCGCCGGCGGGAGCGTGACCAACGGGTCGGCCGACGACATCACGGCATTGATCGTCGGCCCCGGGGGCGTCGTCGCCGCCGGCGCGACGGCGACGACGGTGACCAATTTCGGCACGATCGAGGGGACCGTCGGCGCGGCGGTGACGTTCAAGTCGGCGGACGATCGCCTGATCGTCGAAAGCAGCGCCCAGTTCGTCGGCGCGCTGGCCGGCGGCGGCGGAACTTTGGAACTGGCGGGGGGCGCCGACACCATCACCGGCCTGGGCGGCTCGGGGACGATGAAAGGCGCCACCTCGGCGAGCTTCAGCGGCTTCGGATCCTATGTCGTCGACGCCGGCGCGTTCCTGACCCTGACCGGAACCGACGCCCTGACCAGCGGCCAGTCGCTCACCGTCGCCGGATCGCTCACCAACACCGGAACGCTCACCGGCCCGGCGGCGGGCCTCGCCGGCGTCTATCTGGCCGCTGGCGGCGCCGTGACCAATGGCTCGGCCGCCGACACCGCGGCGTACATCGCCGGCGCGTCGGTTGGCGTGCTCGGGGTCGGCGCAGCGGCCGCGGTCGCCAATTTCGGCACGATCCAGAGCCTGAACGGCAATGGCGTCTACCTGACCGCCGGCGGGACCGTGACCAACGGCTCGGCCGCCGACACCACCGCCCTGATCAAGGGCCTAGAGGATGGCGTCGGGGCGGGCGCATCGGCCGCCATCCTCAACTACGGCACGATCCGGAGCCTCAATGGCTACGGCGTCCATCTGAGCGGCGGGACTGTGACCAACGGCTCGGCCACCGATTCGACCGCCCTGATCGAGGGCTACTATGTGGGCGTCTTCGCCCCGGTCGCCGCGGCCGCCATCGCCAATTTCGGCACGATACAAGCCACGGGGACCCTGGGGACAGGCGTTCAAATGAACGGCGGCGGAACCGTGACCAACGGTTCGCTCGCCGACGCCGCCGCGTCGATCGCCGGCGCGTTCGCCGGCGTCGTCGCCTCGCCGTCATCGGCCACGGTCGTCAACTACGGCACCATCCAGAGCGCCAATGGCGCCGGCGTCGATGTGGACGCCGGCGGGGCGGTGACCAACGGCTCGGCGTCGGCGCGGATCACCGGCTACAATGGCGTCGTCGCGAACGGCGCCGCGACGGTCGCCAACCTCGGAACCATCGTCGGCGCCTCCTTCGACGGCGTCTATCTGAAGGCCAGCGGGACGGTGACCAACGGTTCGGCCACCGCCGTCGCCGCCCTTGTCCAGGGCCAGACGGACGGGGTTCGGGTGAGCGGGGTCGGCGCCATCGTCAACTACGCCACCATCTCGGGCCTCGCCGGGAATGGGGTCGTTGTGTTTTGGCGGCGGGACCGTCACCAACGGCTCGGCCACCGACACCACGGCGCTGATCGCGGGCCACGGCTCTGGCGTCACCTCGGCGGGATCGATCGCCAACTACGGCACGATCCGGAGCGCCATTGGGGACGGCGTCTATCTGAACGGCGCCGCGACGGTGACCAACCATACGGGCGCGCTGATCGACGCCTACTACATTGGCATACTGGCGGTGGGCGCGGCGACGATCGCCAACCTGGGCGCGATCCAGAGCACGTGCAATTTCGGCAGAGGCGTCTATCTGCACGCCGGCGGGACGGTGACCAACGGTTCGACCGCCAACGCCGCGGCGCGGATCGAGGGGGCGTACGACGGAGTCCTTGCCGTGGCCGTATCGGCCACGATCGCCAACTACGGCACGATCCAGAGCCGGCTCGCGGTCGGGGAGGGCGTCTATCTGGGCGCCGGCGGGGCGGTGACCAACGGTTCGGCCGCTGACACCGCCGCGCTGATCGAGGGCGCCTCGGGCGTCTTTGTCGCCCATGCATCGGCGACCATCGCCAACTTCGGCACGATCCAGGGCACGGGCGCGGGCGGGGCCGGCGTCTATCTGGCCGGCGGCGGCAAGGTGACCAACGGTTCGGCCGGCGACACCACCGCCCTCATCGAAGGCGGGCCCAACGGCATCGCCGCCAACTACTTCGCGGCGACCATCGCCAACTTCGGCGCGATCAGCGGCGGCACCAACGGCGTTCGGCTGCAGGAGGGCGGCGCCGTGACCAATGGCTCGGCCGCCAACACCACCGCTTCCATCACGGGCTTCTTTACAGGCGTCCTGGCCGACGGCGCGCCGGCCACGGTCGCCAATTTCGGCACGATCCAGGGCGCGGTCGGCTACGGGGTCAGCCTGGCGACCGGGGGGACGGTGACCAACGGCTCGACCGCCGACCACGGCGCCCTCGTCGAGGGCTTTCACTCCGGGGTCAATGCCCGAGCCCTCCCGGCGAAGGTCGTCAATTTCGGCACGATCGAGGCCACCGCCAACTTCAGCACCGGCGTGTACCTGTATTCCGGCGGCAGCGTGACCAATGGTTCGGCCACCGACACGGCGGCGCTGATCACCGGCTTCAGGGGAGTCTACGGCGGCGGGGCCGGGACGTTGACGGTCACCAATTTCGGCGCCATCGCCGGGACCGGGGGCACGGCCGTCCAATTCGAGTCTTCCAGCGATGTTTTGGTGGTGGAAGCCGGCTGCGCCTTCACCGGCGCGGTGCTGGGCGGCGGGGGCACGCTGGTTCTCGCCAACGGGGTGGGGACGATCGACGATCTGACCGGCGGGAATGTTACGGTGTCAGGCAGCATGGCGACCACGGCCTTCAGCGATTTCGCCACCCTCTCTATCCGCGCCGGGGCTCAGTTCACCCTCACGGGGTCGGGCGCGATCGGCGGCGGCGGAACGAACACCCTGGTCGATAACGGTTCCTTCACCGTCACCGGCGCCCTCGTCGTCACCGGAACGATCACCGGATCGGGCGCCCTTACCGTGGCCGGCGGGACGTTCGAGGTGGACGCCGGCGCGACCCTCGCCGTGGCGAACTGGGCGCTGACCGGCGGGACCGCGACCATAGACAAGACCTTCACCTACAAGGGCCTCTTCAGCGAAGGGGCCGGGGGGACCCTGACCCTGGGGGCCGGCGACAGGCTGACCTTGACCGGCGCGGACGCCCTTTCGGGCCTCATCAACCGGGCCGGGACGGTGCGGGCCGCCAACGCCACGGTGAACGCCCTGACCGTCGGCGGCGCGGCGATCGTCGAGGACACCGGGTCGGTCACCCAGACCGGCCAGCTCACCCTTGGCGACGGCACATCGAACGTCGCCTCCGCGGTCATCGCCGCCGGCGCGACGTGGACGATCGAAAATGACAGCGGCATTGGGCGCGGGTTCGCGGCGGCCTCGGGCATCCGGAACCGGGGAACCCTGATCAAGTCCGGCGGGGCCGGGGTGAGTGTGATCGGAGTCACCGTCCTGGGCGCCGGTTCCATCGTCGCGGCCAGCGGCACGATGGACTTCACCAAGACCATCACCGCCACCTCGCTGACCGTCGATAGCGGCGCGACCCTTGAAGTGGACGGGAGCGCGCATTCCACGTTCTCGGGGCCATCCCTCTCCATGACTTTCAATGGCGGCAATGGGACCCTGGCCCTTGGCAAGCCCGCCGCGTTCGCCGCCGCCATCGCCGGCTTCGCCGCCACCGACACCATCGACCTGCTGGGCAGGAAGGCGACGTCCGCGACCTTGGGCGCCGGCGACACCCTGGTGATCGCCAAAGGAACCCACGCCGTCGCCACCCTGCAACTGGTCGGGGACTATACCGGCGATCATTTCAGCGTCGCCTCCGACGGCCACGGCGGGACCGAGATCACGGTGGCCGCCGGGGCCGGGCCCACCCCCCACGCCCTGGTCGCCGCCATGGCCAGCCTGGGCGCGCCGGCGGCGGCCCACGCCCCGGCCGAGGCCCGCCTGGACGCCTGGCGGCCCATGCTCACCGCGCCGAGGATGCAGGTCGCCTGAGACACGATCGGCGGAACGCGGCGCGGCGAGGCTGTCCGCGCCGATCCGCCGCCGCTATGGTCAAAGGGCGCATGGCGAGGAGCACGGGCCGATGGTGGGACGGAAATTGCGGTTTGGCGCGTTCATCGCGCCATTTCATCCCAACGACGAGAACCCCACGCTCGCCATCCAACGCGACCTGGAACTGGTCCAGTGGATGGACGCCCTGGGCTATGACGAGGCGTGGATCGGCGAACACCATTCGGCCGGCATGGAGATCATCGCCAGCCCCGAGGTGTTCATCGCCGCCGCCGCCGAGCGCACCAAACACATTCGCCTGGGGACCGGCGTCTCCTCCCTCCCCTATCACCACCCCTTCATGCTGGCCGACCGGATCAACCAGCTCGACCACATGACCCGCGGCCGGACCATGTTCGGGGTAGGGCCGGGCGCCCTTTCCTCGGACGCCTTCGCCATGGGCATTCCAGTGGACCGTCAGCGTGACCGCATGGACGAGGCCCTGGCGGTGATCGTGCGCCTGCTGCGCGGCGAGGCGGTCACCCACGAGTCCGATTGGTTCAGCTTAAGGAACGCCCGCCTGCAGATGACCCCCTTTTCCCGGCCGAGTGTCGAGATCGCGGTGGCCAGCCAGATCTCCCCCACCGGGGCGCGGGCGGCGGGCCGCCACGGCCTGGGCCTGCTCTCGCTGGGCGCCACCTCGCAGGGCGGTTTCAACGCCCTGGCCTCCAACTGGGCCATCGCCGAGGGCCTGGCGGCCGATCATGGCAGGTCGATGGATCGTTCGGCCTGGCGGCTGGTCGGCCCCATGCACATCGCCGAGACCAAGGACCAAGCCATCGCCGAGGTGCGCTTCGGCCTGGAGAAGTGGCTCTATTATTTCCGCGAGATCGCCAACTTGCCCATCGTACCCGATAGCGAGGGCCGCGATCCGGTGGAGGCCTTCCTGGAGACCGGCATCGCGACAATCGGCACGCCCGACGAGGCGGCCGACAAGATCCAGGCCCTGATCGACCAGTCGGGCGGTTTCGGCTGCTTTTTGTTCATGGCCCACAACTGGGCGCGGTTCGAGGCGACCAAACGGTCCTACGAACTTTTCGCCCGCTACGTGGCCCCGCGCTTTCAGCAGCTCAACGTCAACCGCGAGGCGTCCACCGAGTGGGTGCGCGCCAACAAGGACGAATTCACCGCCCAGGCGCGGGCGGCGGTGGGGATGCGGATTCTCCAGCACGCCCAGGAAAAGGGGACGGCGGACATCAACCCCGCGTTCGCCGCCATGATGGGGATCGACACGCCCAAGCCCGAGGCGGCGGAGTAGGCCGGTGCGCGCGGCGATCGCCCGCGGCGGCGCCCTGGTGGTGGACGAGATGGCCCGCCCGGTTCCCGCCGCCGGCCAGGTGCTGTGCAAGACCCTGGCCTGCGGCATCTGCGGCTCGGACCTGCATGCGCTGGAGCACTACGAGCGGATGATCGATCTGGCCGAGGCGATCGGCGGCGTCAGCCACATGAAGAAGGGCGCCGACACCGTGTTCGGCCACGAGTTCTGCTGCGAGGTGGTGGAGGACGGCTCGGGCGGCCGCGGACGGTTCAAGCCGGGGACGCGGGTGGTCTCCATGCCGGGGGTGGTGACGCAAAGCGGTTTCGAGACAGTAGGCTATTCCAGCCGGCTGCCGGGCGGCTTCGCCCAGGCCCTGGTGCTGACCGAGATGCTGCTGCACGAAGTCCCCAACGGCCTTTCGTCGGGGCAGGCGGCCCTCACCGAGCCCCTGGCGGTGGGCGAACACGCGGTGGCCAAAGGCGAGCCGGCGGGCGATCATGTGTTCATGGTGGTGGGTTGCGGCCCCGTCGGCCTGGCGGTGATCGGCGCGCTCAAGGCGCGCCGGCTGGGGCCGGTGATCGCCAGCGACTTTTCGCCCGAGCGGCGGGCGGCGGCGGAGGCGATGGGCGCCGACCGCGTCGTCGATCCGGCGGCGGCCTCGCTGCATGCCTCGTGGGCCGAGTTCGGCGTGCCGGCCACCCGCGCCGAGGCCTTCATGGCCGCGCTCCAGGGCCGGGCGACGAAGCGGGCGCTGATCTTCGAGTGCGTCGGCCAGCCCGGCGTCGTCGAGGCCCTGGCCCTGGCCGCCCCGGCCGGGACGCGGATCGTGGTCGCCGGGGTGTGCATGGAGCGCGACCACATCGAACCCCTGGTCCTCATCGGCAAGGAGATCGAATTGCGCTATGTGCTGGGCTACAGCCCAGAGGAATTCGCCGCCTCCCTGCGCCATCTGGCCGAGGGGGCGAGCGGCTACGGCGAGATCATCACCGGCGTGGTGAGCCTGGACGACACACCCGCCGCCTTCGCCCGCCTACGGAGCGACAAGAGCCAGATCAAGATCATGGTGGCGCCGAACGGGTGAGGGGGGCCGCCGCGCCGAGCCGCGCCACGGCCGATCGCGCGTAGGCCGCATTGATCTCGAAGCCGATACCCTCGCAGCCCAGCCGCTCGGCGGCGACCAGGGTCGAACCGGCGCCCAGGAAGGGGTCGAGCACCCTCGCACCCTTGACGCCATGAAGCTTGACGCACCGCTCCGGCAGTTCGACGGGGAACCCCGCCGGATGGTCGAATTTCTGCGCCTTCGATCGCACCGTGACGTAGGGAATGAACCACACGTTTCCGGCGCATCGGCGGTCGCGGGCGTGCCCCCACCGGGCGATGTTGGACTTGTCCTTGAAGGGCGCGCCCACCGAGAGCCGATCGATCTCCACCGCGCCCGACTTGGTGAAGTGGAAAATCGCTTCGTGATTGTGGTTGAGGTAGCGGCGGCTGGCGATCGGCTTGAAGTGGCCCACGGTATCCTCACCGATGCTCAGGGACTTGACCCAGACAATATGATTCTGGAGGCGCAGGGCGCCGCGGATGGCTTCAGCGACATCCATGGTTATCCACGGATCGGAATTTGTTCCCCCGACATTGAGGAAGAACGATCCGCCGGGGGTCAGCACACGGGCGATTTCCCGGCCGATCTCGCCAAGCCAATCCAGATACTCCCGGCGCGGGCGCCGGTCGTCGTAGCCGCCATAGGCCACGCCGATGTTGTAGGGCGGCGAGGTGACAGCCACGTCGATGGACTCGTCGCCGAGTTGTTTCATGCCCACCAGGCAATCGCCGAGAACGACCGTCTGGCGCCCGACCCGCCACCGGGTTTGATCGAGCGTCACCATGGCGCCGAACGGCGCCTCACCCTTTCTTCTCGAACTCGCAATTGATGATCAGTTCGACCGAGTTGCCGAGAAGCGGCGAGAGGCCGAAAGCGGCGGCATCGATGTGGGCGCGCGCCTCGACTCCCAGGCGCGGCTTGCCAAACCCCTTGCCGGCCCCGACGAGATTGACATCGAAGGTCACCGGCCGGGTCTTGCCGTTGAGCGCGAACTGGCCATCGACCTGACCCAAGGTCGCTCCGGCGGGCCTGAAGGCGGTCGAGACGAAGGTCGCCTTGGGATTGGCGGTCGCGTTGAGATAGCTTGGCCCTTGCAGTTGCGCGGCGAAACCCGGCACGGGCGTGGCGATCGAGGCCAGATCGACCGACACCTGCAATTGCGACCTGGCCTGGGCGGCGGGATCCCAGACAAGGGTTCCCTCGGCCTTGCCGAAACGGAACAGGCTGAACGAATAGCCCAGGTGCGAGACCATGGCGACGACGGCGGTATGGTCGGGGTCGAGCGCGTAGGTTCCGGCCGGGGCCAGCATGGCGTTGCGCTCGCCGCAGGTGATGCCCGGCGGCAGGCCGGTCGGGCAGGCGGCGGTTGCGGCGGACGCGGTCGCCAAGCCAATCAGCGCCGCGCCGAGGACCAAGCCTCGTCTCATCGTCGTCCGATTCACCCATCCCATGGCCAACCACCCCTTCTCCGAATCGAAATTTGACCTGTTCATAGGACCCTAAAACCGCCGCTCCAACTCCAGCCCCACCCGCACCTGGCTGGAGGCCTCGCCGCGGTCGGAACCGACGGCGGCGAGCCAGCCGGCGTCGAGGCCGAGGTCGAACGGCATCGCGCCCAGGCGCCCTTCCCATTTGATCTGGGGACCCACATAGGCGCCCTGGCGGCCGAGAAAGGCGTGATCGTCGCCCAGGTCGCCAAAGGCCTCGGCCCCCAGGCGCAGGGCGCCCACGGTTTGCCAGGTGGCCGAGGCGGCGTAGCCGTAGGCGGCGTAACCCTCGCCCGGCGGCGCGCTCAGGGGCTTTTCGACGATCAGGTTGACCAGGCCCTGGAAGCGTCCCGCCGTCTTGGCGAGCAGCAGCTTGGCTTCGCCCGCGTCGTTTTCGCCGTTCAGGCCGCGGGTGTATTCCAGGTAGAGGCCGGCATCGACGCCGACGCCCGGAATCCGGCCTAGATAGGTCACCGCCTCGAGACCCACGCCCGCCAGCCGGGTGGCCCCGCCGGCCGGGCGCTCGACCGTGCCCACCAGGGCCAGGCTGAGGCGGTCGTTCAGACCGTATTCCGCCTCCAGGACGGTCGTCGTCTCGCCGCCCAGGGGGCCGCCCAGTTCCTGGGCGTTGCGCGCCTCGAACTCCCCCACGCCGTTCAGTATGTACGGATCGTAGACCTTTTCATCGAGCCGTGGATCGGCCCGCGCGACGCCGACGGCGGCCAAGGTCAGGGCGATCGCCGCCGCGCCGGTCCAAAATCGCACCTGAAGACTCTCCCGCGAATGAGAATTGTTCGCATAAATGGCCTTGCGAGCGATTGTCAATTGCAATATCTGAGGGCTGTCTTCGCGACAGGAACCGCCATGCGTCTTTTCCACGCCGCCGCCGCGCCTCTCGCGGCGTCTTTCTTTGCCGCCCTCCTCGCCGCCGGCCCGGCTCTCGCCGCCCCGGCCGCGATCGCCATGACCTTGAAGGACCACAAATTCTCGCCCGCCACCGTCACCGTGCCGGCCGGCGAGAAGATCGCCATCGAGCTGACCAATCGCGACATGGCCACCGAGGAGTTCGACAGCCACGACCTGAAGGTGGAAAAGCTGGTCACGCCGGGCGGCAAGGTCACCTTCACCGTCGGCCCCCTGGCCCCGGGCGCCTACGCCTTCATGGGTGAGTTTCACCCGGCCACCGCCCAGGGCCACATGATCGCCGGGGCGCGCTAGATGCTCGCCGCCCTGCTGATCGTCTTTCGCGAGGTCTTCGAGGCCGGCCTGATCGTCGGCATCGTCCTGGCGGCGACCGAAGGAATCGCCGGGCGCGGGCGCTGGATCGCGGCCGGGATCGCCGGCGGCCTGGCCGGCGCCGCCCTGGTCGCCCTGTTCGCCAGCCGCCTGTCGAACGCCCTGGCCGGTGTCGGACAGGAGGTCTTCAACGCCGCCGTCCTGATAGCCGCCGTCCTCATGCTGGCCTGGCACACCCTGTGGATGAGCCGCCACGGGCGGGCCCTGGCCGGCTCGGTGGGCGCCCTGGGCCGCGAGATCGTCGGCGGCGGCAAGACCATGGCGGCCATGGCGGTGGTCGTCGCCGTGGCGATTCTTCGGGAGGGATCGGAGGTGGTGCTGTTCCTGTTCGGCATCGCCGCCTCGGGCGGCGAGACGCCGGTCGGCATGGTGATCGGCTCGGCCGGCGGGCTGGCGGCCGGCGCCGCCACCGCCTTCCTGCTCTATCGCGGCCTGCTGGCCATCCCCACCCGGCGCCTGTTCGCGATCACCAATCCGCTGATCGCCCTCTTGGCCGCCGGCATGGCCGGCCAGGCGGCGGTGTTTCTGAACAAGGCCGGCGTGCTGCCGAGCCTGGGCGATCAGATCTGGGACACCTCGCGCCTCTTGGCCGACGACACCCTGATCGGCCGCGCCCTCCATGTCCTGACCGGCTATTCGGACCGCCCGATGGGTGTGCAGCTTCTCGCCTGGGCGGCGGTTCTGACCACCTTGCTATTGGCGAGCCGGCTGGCGACCGGTCGTCGCCACCCCTCGGCGGCGCCGATTCCCGGGCGTCAGGCGCAATTCAAGCATTTGGAGCCCGATTCAGACGTTGAATCTCTTCGGTCCAACGTCATCGGGCTCTAGGCGGGCGGCCGGTAGCGCATCAGGCCTTCCTGGGCCATGGACGCCACCAGCCGGCCATCGCGATTGTAGAGCTCGCCGAAGTTTAGGCCGCGCGAGCCGGAGGCCGACGGGCTTTTCTGGGCGTAGAGGTGCCAGTCGTTGAAATTGGACGGGCGGTGGAACCAGACGGCGTGGTCAAGGCTCGCCGTTTGCAGGCCTGGGGTCTGCCAGTTCAGGCCATGCGGTCGCATGCCCGTGGACATGAAGGACATGTCGGAGGCGTAGGCGATCGCCGCCTGATTCATCGCTTCGTCATCGCCCAGCGGGGCCAGGGCCCGCATCCAGATATTCTGAAACGGCGGCGCCTTGCCGGGATCGGCCCAATCGCGCCGATCCACCGCGCGTATGTCGATGGGCCGCGGCCGGCCGCCCCAGCCCGGCTCCGAGGGCAGGGTTTCGGGGGCCGGGACGTCCGGCATGGGATCCTGGTGTTCCAGGCCTTCCTCGGGAATTTGGAAAGAGGCGGCGAGATTGAAAATCTGCTGACCGTGCTGGATGGCGATCACCCGCCGGGTGGTGAAGCTCTTGCCGTCGCGCGCCCGATCGACCTCGAAGAGGATCGGTACGGCCGGATCGCCGGGACGGATGAAATAGCAGTGCAGGGAGTGGCAGAGTCGCCTCTCGACCGTCCGATAGGCCGCCAGCAGGGCCTGGCCGATCACCAGGCCGCCAAAAATGCGCGGCCCCTGGCCAGCCGGCGCCCGCCCGCGAAACAGGTTCACCTCGATGCGCTCCAGCGCCAGAGTGTCGATCAGGTTTTCAACGTCTTCCATGAGCGCGCCCTAGCCTTCAAAGAGCGGTGCGCTTAGCGGCTGGGCCGGCGGCGGGCAAGGCGTGAGGCAAGTCAAGCCCAGTCGAGGGTGCGCTCGACCGCCTTCCTCCACTGGGCGTAGCCGCGCTCGCGCGCCTCGCCCGCCATGGCCGGGCGCCAGGCCCCGTCTTGCCGCCACTGGCCGCGCAGGGTTTCCAGATCGGGCCAGAAGCCCACCGCCAGACCGGCGGCCCAGGCGGCGCCCAGGCAGGTGGTTTCGGCGATAGCCGAACGCACGACCGGCGTATCCAGGACATCGGCCTGGAACTGCATCAGCAGGGCGTTGGCGGTCATGCCGCCATCGACCTTGAGCCCCGCCAGCGCCTGGCCGGAATCGGCGGCCATGGCGTCGGCCACCTCGCGGGTCTGCCAGGCGACCGCTTCGAGGGCGGCTCTAGCGATGTGCGCCTTGGTGACATAGGCGGTGAGGCCAACGATCGCCCCGCGCGCGTCGGGCCGCCAGTGGGGGGCGAAGAGGCCCGACAAGGCCGGTACGAAGGAACAGCCGCCGTTGTCGGCCACGCTGGCGGCGAGGGCCTCGATCTCGCCGGCGTCGGCGATGAGGCCCAGGTTGTCGCGCAGCCACTGGACCACCGCGCCGGCCACGGCGATCGAGCCTTCCAGGGCGTAGACCGCCGGCGCGTCTCCGATCTTGTAGCCGACCGTGGTCAGAAGGCCGTGGGTCGAGGCGACGGCGCGCTCGCCGGTGTTGACCAGCAAAAAGGCCCCGGTGCCGTAGGTGCATTTACCCTCGCCGGGCGAGAAACAGGCCTGGCCGAAGAGGGCCGCCTGCTGGTCGCCCAGGGCCGAAGCGACCGGGACGCCCGCCAGAACCCCGCGCGCCATTCCATAGATCTCCGCCGACGAGGCGATTTGCGGAAGCATGGCGCGGGGAACGCCGACGGCCTCCAGCAAGCCGTCGTCCCAGTCGAGGGTGGCGAGATTCATCAGCAGGGTGCGGCTGGCGTTGGTGACGTCGGTCAGGTGGCGGCCGGTGAGTTTCCAGATCAGCCAGCTATCCATGGTCCCGAACAACACCTCGCCGCGCGCCGCCGCCGCCCGCGCGCCCTCCACATGATCGAGCAGCCAGGCGATCTTCGGCCCGGAGAAATAGGTCGCCAGCGGCAGGCCGGTGAGGGCGCGGAAGCGATCCCGCCCTTCCCTCCCGCCCAGGTCCTGGACGAGCGCGGCGGTGCGGGTGTCCTGCCAGACGATGGCGTTGGCCAGCGGAGTCCCGCTCGCCTTGTCCCAGATAAGGGTCGTCTCGCGCTGGTTGGTGATCCCCACCGCCGCCAGGTCGGTCGGGCCGACCCCCAGCTCGGCCATGGCCTGGGCCGCCACCGCCTCGACATTGGCCCAGATTTCCAGGGCGTCGTGCTCCACCCAGCCGGGGCGCGGATAGATCTGGCGATGCGCCTTGTGGGCCGCCGCCGTCACCGCCCCGGCGGCGTCGAAGATCAGGCAGCGCGAGGAGGTCGTCCCCTGATCGATGGCGGCGATGTAGCGGTGGGTCACGGGAGTGGTCCTTGTCGCCGAAACAGGTTGGAACACCCGCGCTCAAATTGCTATGCCCGCACGCGTGCGGTTTCCGCTTCCCCGCTTCCGCGCTAAACGCACGCCCCATGATCCGTCAGCGCCGCACCCGCATCGTCGCCACCTTGGGCCCGGCCAGCCGCGCCCCGGCCATGGTGGTCGAACTGGCGCGGATCGGGGTGGACGTGTTCCGCCTCAACTTCAGCCACGGCGCGCATGCCGATCACGCCGCCGCCCTAAAGGCGGTGCGGGCGGCCGAATCGGCGGTGGAGCGCCCCCTGGCGGTGCTGGGCGATCTGCAGGGGCCGAAGTTCCGCCTGGGGCGGTTCGAGGGGGGGTCGATCGCCATCGCGCCGGGCCAGCGTTTGCGGCTCGATCTGGACGGGGCGCCTGGCGACCGGCGGCGCGTCCAGCTTCCCCACCCCGAGATGTTCAAGGTGTTCGCCCCCGGCGTCGAGGTGGTGCTGGACGACGGCAAGGTGCGCCTCGTGGTGCGCGCGGCCGGCAAGGACTTCGCCCAAGTGGAGGTGGTGAGCGGCGAGACGCTCTCCGACCACAAGGGGATCGCCGTTCCCGGCGCCACCATTCCGGTGCCGGCGATGACCGCCAAGGACCGCGCCGATCTCGATTTCGCCCTGCGCATCGGGGTCGATTGGATCGCCCTTTCCTTCGTGCAGCGCGCCGCCGACATGACCGACCTGCGCCAACTGGTGGATACCCGTGCCTCGATCCTGGCCAAGATCGAAAAGCCGGCGGCCCTGGCCGATCTCGAGGCCATACTGGACGTGAGCGACGGCCTGATGGTGGCGCGCGGCGACCTGGGCGTCGAACTGGCCCCCGAGGACGTGCCGGTGGCCCAGAAGACCATCGTGCGGGCGGCCAGGCGCCGCGGCGCGCCGGTGATCGTCGCCACCCAGATGCTCGATTCCATGACCGTCAACGCCTCGCCGACCCGCGCCGAGGCCTCGGACGTGGCCAACGGCGTCTACGAGGGCGCCGACGCCCTGATGCTGTCGGCGGAATCGGCGGCGGGGGCCTTTCCGCGCCAGGCGGTGGCGATGATGGACGCCATCATCCGCAAGGTCGAGGCCGATCCCATGTGGGCCGGCCTGATGCGGGCCGAACACGGGGCTGACACCGACGAGGACGTCGATGCCCTGATCGCGGCGGCCACCCGCGCCGCCGAGGCCCGCTCCACCGCCTGCCTGGTGGCCTACACCAACACCGGGGCGACGGCGCGGCGCCTGGCGCGCGAGCGCCCG
The DNA here is from genome assembly GCA_038225765.1 of Caulobacterales bacterium. GTDB lineage: Bacteria > Pseudomonadota > Alphaproteobacteria > Caulobacterales > Caulobacteraceae > Acaudatibacter. The sequence goes on from JBBRQW010000001.1 coordinate 54,845, forward strand.
GCCCATCCGATCCTGGCCATCGCGCCGGACGAGGCCGTGGCGCGCCGCCTGGGCCTGGTGTGGGGCGTCGAGCCGCGCGTCGCCTCCCAGCCGCGCGGCATCGCCGCCATGACCGACGAGGCGGCCCATCTGGCCGCCGACCTGGGCCTCGCCGCCCCCGGCGCCCGGGTGCTGATCATCGCCGGCCCGCCGCTCGGCGCGCCCGGCGCGGCGAATCTGTTGCGCATCGCCCATGCGCCGCGCGGTCGCGGAAAGGCCGCCCCCTGACCCAGGGAACCGACCGCCGCCGTGAAGCGCTAACCGCTGGCCGTTTGCTCAAGCTCTGCTAGGGTCGCGGCGTGGACGGCCGATCGCATGGGTCGGTGTGAGAAGGGGCCTTGCGCCAGGACGACGCCGACGCATGGACAAACCCGCCGACTTTCATCTCGACGAGACCGAACACGGCAAGACCGCCGTGCTGACCGGCGACTGGACCGCCGTGGACATGGGGGAGGCCAACGAGCGGCTGGCCGCGGCGGTCGAGGCCGGCGAGGCGACGGCGATTGATCTCACCGGCGTGGGGCGCTGCGACACCTCCGGCGCCTATGGGGTGATCAAGGCGGCCGAGCCGGGCGGCAAGGCGATTCGCATCGTCGGCGCGCCGGAGACCGACCGGCTGCTGGAGCTGGTGCGCGGCGCCCTGAAGAGCGAGCCGGCGGCGCGGCGGCGCCGACACTCCTCCCTCTACGACCTGTTCGACCGCATCGGCCGCGGCGTCGTCGATATCGGGGTCAACGTCTTCGACACCCTGGTCTTCAACGGCCATCTGCTGATCGCCACCTGGCGGGCGGTGACCGATCCGCGGCGCATCCGCTGGGCGTCGATCTTTTCGCTGGCCGAGCGGGCGGGGCTGGACGCCATGCCGATCGTCGCGGTCACCACCTTCTTCATCGGCGCGGTGGTGGGCCTCCTGGGGGCCAACCTGCTGGCCCAGTTCGGGGCCCAGGTGTTCGCCGTCGAGCTGATCGGGGTCTCGGTGCTGCGCGAGTTCAACATTCTTATCACCGCCCTCCTGCTCGCCGGCCGCTCGGCCTCCTCCTTCGCCGCCGAGATCGGGGCGATGAAGATGAACCAGGAGATCGACGCCATGCGGGTCCTGGGGGTCGATCCCTTCGACGCCCTGGTGTTTCCAAGGTTCATGGCCCTGCTGCTGACCATACCGCTGCTGACCTTCGTCGCCACCCTGGCTGGCCTGGCGGGCGGCTTGGCGGTGTCGTGGTCGGTGCTCGGCATCGGCCCGACGGTGTTCTTCCAGCGCCTCATCGACAATGTCGGGCCGGTCGCCTTCTGGGTCGGCATGTCCAAGTCGCCGGTGATGGCGGTGGTGATCGCCGGCATCGGCTGCCGCCAGGGCCTGGACGTGGGCGGCGATGTCGAGTCCCTGGGGCGCAAGGTGACGGCGGCGGTGGTCCACGCCATCTTCGCCGCCATCCTGATCGACGCCGTCTTCGCCCTCATCTACATGAAGCTGAACGTATGAGCGACGAGCAGCCGGACGGCCCAAATCAAGACGGCCTGGACCTGGACGCCCCGCCGATCGAGGTGCGCGGGCTGGTGTCGCGATTCGGCGCCAATGTGATCCATCAGGACCTCGATCTCACCATCCCGCGCGGCGAGGTGGTCGGGGTGGTCGGCGGGTCGGGGGCGGGAAAGTCGGTCCTGCTCGACACCATCATCGGCCTGCGCGAGCCGCAGGGCGGTTCGGTGCGCATCTTCGGCCAGGACATCCGCTACGCCAAGCGCCGCCAATGGACGGCCATCGAGCGGCGCTGGGGGGTGTTGTTCCAGGCCGGCGCCCTGTGGTCGAACCTCACCGTCAAGGAGAACGTCGCCGCGCCGATGTTCGAGCACACCGACATGAAAAAGGACGAGGTGGGCCAATTGGCCGACCTCAAGATCGCCCTGGCCGGACTGCCGGCGGGGACCGGCGATCTGAAGCCCTCCGAGCTTTCCGGCGGCATGATCAAGCGGGCCGGCCTGGCGCGCGCCCTGGCCCTCGACCCGGAACTGCTGTTTCTGGACGAACCGACCTCGGGCCTCGATCCGATCAGCGCGGCGGCCTTCGACGAACTGATCCACGACCTTTCCGACAGCCTGCGGCTGACCGTGTTCATGATCACCCACGACCTGGATAGCCTCTATACGATCACCGATCAGGTGGCGGTGATCGCCGACAAGAAGGTGGTGGCCATGGCCCCGGTGCGCGAGCTGGAACACTCCGATCACCCGTGGATCAAGAGCTACTTTCAGGGCGCGCGGGGGCGGGCCGCCGCCAAGATGGATGTCGATATGGACCGGACGGGAGCGGCCTGATGGAGCGCAACGCCAACTACGCCCTGGTGGGCCTGATCTCGGCCATCATCTCGGTGGCCCTGGTGATCTTCGTGGTGTGGCTGGCCGGGTCGGGCCTCAACCGTGACTACGATCTCTACGACATCGTCTTCCAGGGCCCGGTGCGCGGGCTTTCCCAGGGGGCGGAGGTGCATTTCAACGGCATCAAGGTCGGCGACGTGAAAAAGATCTCCCTCGACCCCCGCGACTCCCATCTCGTCATCGCCCGGGCGCGGGTCACCTCCGACGTGCCGATCCGGGCCGACTCCTACGCCACCCTCGAGCCGCAGGGGATCACCGGCGTCAACTATATTCAGATCACCGCCGGCACCGCCTCCAAGCCGCTGCTGAAGAATACCGTGCCGGCCGGCGTGGTGCCCCGGATGAAGAGCCAGAAGGACGCCCTCTCCGACCTGCTGGCCGGCGGCGGCTTCATCATCCAGCGCACCGTCGAGGCGCTGGACCGGGTGAACCGCATCTTCTCCGACGAGAACATCAAGACCCTGTCGGCCACGGTCAGCGACGTCCAGGCGGTCACCGCCGAGCTGCGCGAGCGCAAGTCGATCATCGCCGACGCCCAGAAGACCATGCAGAACGCCGCCGAGGCCGCCCGGCAGATCCGCGACCTGGCCAAGTCGAGCCAGACCCTGGTCAACGGCGACGGCAAACGCACCTTCGCCAAGCTCGGCGACGCCGCCGACCAGATCGAGGGGGCGGCCAAGGGGCTGCATGTCATGATCGACAAACTGCAAGGGCCGACCACCGACTTCGCCGCCAACGGCCTGCCTGAACTGAGCGGCGCCATTTCCAGCCTGCAGCGCACCCTCGACCATCTCGATCAGGTGCTGGGCGAGGTTCAGAACAATCCGCGCGGCCTGGTCGGCAAACCGCCGGCCAAACAGATCGAGGTGAAGCCATGACCTTTCGGCGCTTCCTGACGCGCGGCCTGGCCGTGGCGCTTCTCGGCGGCCTCATGGCCGGCTGCATCTCGCTGCTGCCCAAGCAGAAGCCGGCGCAGCTCTACCGCTTTGGAATTTCCGCCCCGCCGGCGGCGGCCGGCCGCCCGGCGGGGGCGGCCGGCTTTGCCGTCCAGGTCGTCCCCATGAGCTTCGAGCGCGCCGCCGCCGGCGACGGCATCCTGACCGTCACCGGCGACGAGGCGGCCTATATCGCCGGCTCGCGCTGGCTGACCTCGGCCAGCTCCCTGTTCGAGGCGGCGGTGACGCGCGCCTTCGACGCCCGCGGCGGCCCCGCCCGCCTGGTTCCGCGCGGCGAGACGGTGCGCGCCGACTATGCGCTCAAGCTGGACGTGCGGACTTTCGAGGCGCGCTACGACCACGGCCAGCAGGCGGCGCCGACGGTGATGGTGGAACTCTATGCCGGCCTGGTCCCCCGAACCGGGGGCGTGGTCGGCGCGCCACCGGCGCAGCGCATCTTCCAGGCCGCCGTGCCGGCCAGCGAAAACCGCGCCGGGGCCATCGCCGAGGCCTTCGACGCCGCGGTCGCCAAGGTTCTTGGCGACCTGACCGCCTGGGTGGACGCGAAAGGGGCCTGAGCGGGCCGGGCGTTTATGGCGTCGCGCCGCGCGCCGCCTTCTTGCCGAACCGGCGGATCAGGCGGCCCAGGCGCAGTTCCTGGACGGCGGCGGCGGCCTGCGGCCACGCCAGCCACCGAACCTCGCGCTGCCCCTTCTCGGGCCAATCCTCCGCCTGGCCGGTCACCCGCAGGGCGAACACCTTGACCTTGCACGGTCGGCCAATGCCGGATTTCAGGTATTTCACATAAGGATAGGCGCCCAGCGGCTTGGGCGCGATGTCGCCGGTGACGCCGGCCTCCTCGAACGCCTCCAGGGCGGCCGCCTGCGACGCCGTCCGGCCTTTCATCGGCCAGCCCTTGGGGATGACCCAACGCCCGGTCTCGCGCGAGGTGATGAGCAGGATTTCGACGCCCTGATCCAGGCGAAACGGCAGGGCCGCGTATTGCGCCCGCGGCTTGGCGGCGCGCCGTTTCTTGCCCGCCGGGGCGGCCTTGGCCGATTTCGCCGCCTTGCCCGGCTTGGCGGTCATTTGAGAACCACCCGGGCCGCGAAATAGGCCCCCGCCGCGATGGCGCCGGACATGGGAAGGGTGATGACCCAGGCGATGACGATATCCTTGGCCACCCCCCAGCGCACCGCCGAGGCGCGCTTGGCCGCGCCGACCCCGATGATGGCGCCGGTGATGGTGTGGGTGGTCGAGACGGGTATCCCGATCCAGGTGGCCAGGAACACGGTGGCGGCGCCGCCGGTCTCGGCGCAGAAGCCCTGCATGGGGGTGAGGCGGGTGATCTTGGAGCCCATGGTCTTGACGATCCGCCAGCCGCCGAAAAGGGTGCCGAGCGCCATGGCGCTCTGGCAGGCCAGCACCACCCACAGGGGCACATGGAAGTGCCCGCCCAACCGCCCGTGGGCGTAGAGCAGGACGGCGATGATCCCCATGGTCTTCTGGGCGTCATTGCCGCCGTGGCTCAAGGAATAGAGCGAGGCCGAGACGAATTGCAGCTTGCGGAACAGGCCGCCCACCGCGCCCGGCGCCTGGCGCACGAACAGCCAGGAAACCGCCAGCACCAGCAGCACCGCCAACAGGAAGCCGAGCAGCGGCGAGAGGACGATGCCAAGCGTGGTCTTGGCCAGGCCGCCGACCACGATGGCGTGCAGGCCGGCCTTGGCCACCCCGGCCCCGACCAGGCCGCCGATGAGGGCGTGCGAACTGCTCGACGGAATGCCGGCCAGCCAGGTCAGCACGTTCCAGACGATGGCCCCCGACAGGGCGCCGAAGATCACCGCGTCATCGATCACGCTGGGGGCGACGATGCCGGTCCCCACGGTGTTGGCCACGTGGAGGCCGAAAAACAGAAAGGCGATGAAGTTGAAGAACGCCGCCCAGATCACCGCGTAGCGGGCCGGCAGCACCCGGGTGGAAACCACCGTGGCGATCGAATTGGCGGCGTCGTGCAGGCCGTTCAGAAAATCGAAAACCAGGGCGACGCCGATCAGGGCGACCAGGACCAGAGTCAAACCCGACAGATCCACGGCGCGGCTCCGGCCTGCGACAAACCTTCACACATTCTCGATCACGATTCCGCTGATCTGGTTGGCCACGTCCTCGAAGCGATCCACCACTTTTTCGAGATGGCTGTAGATATCGACACCGACGATGAAATCCATGGCGTGCGAGGCCCGATGCTCGAGGTAGAGCGCCTTGCGGCCCTGATCGTAGAGCGAGTCGGCGTTTTCCTCGATGCGGGTGATCTCCTCGGCGATGGCGTTCAGGCGCGCGGTGTTCTGGCGCATGCCCGCCAACAGCTCCACCGCCTCCAAGGTAAGCTCGGCGGCCTGGATGACGATGTCGGCCATCTGGCGCATCTGCGGCTCGAAACGGCGCACCTCGAACAGGGTGATGGTCTTGGCCGTCTTCAGCATCTGGTCGATGGCGTCGTCCAGGGAGGTGACCAGGTCCTGAACGTCGCCGCGGTCGAAGGGGGTGATGAAGGTCCGGCGCACGGCCAGGAGGACCTCGCGGGTGATGGCGTCGGCTTCGTCCTCATGGCGGGCGATCTCGGCGCTGGCCCGCGCCATCCCCTCGCCGCCATCGAGCAGGACCCGCAGGGCCTTCGCTCCCGCCACCAGGGTCAGGGCGTGGCGGCGGAACAGGCCGAACAGCCGGTCCTCCTTGGGCATCAGGGCCTGAAACCAGCCGAGCATCGCCTTGCCTCCTTCCTACGCCAATCCATGCTGCCGCTTGGCGGCGGTCAGGGTATTGTCCAGCAGGCAGGCCACGGTCATCAGCCCGACGCCGCCCGGCACCGGCGTAATCCAGCCGGCGACCTCGGACGCCTCCTTGAACGCCACGTCGCCGACCACCTTGGTCCTTCCCTGCGCCGCCTTGACCGGATCGCGGAAGGGCACGCGATTGATGCCGACATCGATCACCGCCGCGCCCGGCTTGATCCAGTCGCCCCGCACCATGCCCGGCCGGCCCACCGCCGCCACCAGTATGTCGCCCTGACGGCAAAGGGCGGCGAGGTCGCGGGTGCGGGAGTGGGCGATGGTCACCGTGCAGTCGGCGCCGAGCAGGAGCTGGGCCAGCGGGCGGCCGACCAGGATCGATCGGCCGACGACCACGGCGTGCGCGCCGGTCAGGTCGCCAAGGGTCTCGCGCAGCAGGATCAGGCAGCCGAGCGGCGTGCAGGACGTCAACGCCGGGCGGCCGAGCGCCAGTCGCCCGGCGTTGACCTCGGTCAGCCCGTCCACGTCCTTTCGCGGATCGAGAACCGCCAGCACCGCGGCGGCGTCGATGGCGGGCGGCAGGGGAAGCTGAACCAGAACGCCGTGGATGGCGGGGTCGATATTGAGGGCCCGCACCAGGGCCACCAGTTCGGCCTGGGAGGCGCCGGCGTCCAGGCGGTGGGTCACCGAATGCATCCCCACCGCCCGGCTCTGCTCGCCCTTGGCGCGGACGTAGATCTGGCTGGCGGGGTCGTCGCCGACCAGCACCACCGCCAGTCCGGGCTGAAGTCCATGTTCCGCCTTCAGGCGCGCCACCTCGGCGCCGACCCGCGCCCGCAGGGCCTCGGCGTGAACCTTGCCGTCGATGATGCGGGCCTGGGCCAAGAGCGACTCCGTGGGGGACGATCGACCCCCGCCTAGCCGGTGAAGTCGCGCGAGGCAAACGGCGGCGCCATTTTGCGCCAGCCCCGCCCCCTCCACCGCCTTAGGCGGTGGAGGGGGCGGATGACGGGCGCCGGCGGCGCGAAATGTTTCCTAGTCCGCCCCATAAAGCGAATCGAAGGGATCGACCTTTCCAGCCTCGACCTCGGCCGGCCTGACCGCCGGCCAGCCCACCGCGACCTCGGCGCTGGCCCGCCAGGCGTCGATCACCTCGTCGCGCAGTTCCGCGGCGCCGGCGGCCAGGCGGGCCTGCGTGAACGCCCGCCCCCGCCCGTCGCCGCCCAGAAAGCCGCCGGCCTTGTAGAGTTCGTAGAAGGGCGCGACCTGGCGGTTGGTGGCCGCCAAGTAGGTGGCGACGCGCCGGTCGATGGGGCCGCCGGGATCGCGATAGGGCGCCATGTCGGCGCGCACCGACTGAACGCTCACGAAATCGCGCACGAACGCCCCTTCGACGAAGGCGTGGACGCGGCCCTGGGTGTACCCGCGCGGGTTGGGAAAATCGCCCCAGCCATTGAAATGCTCGGTGACATGCAGAGGCTGGCTGGCGTCGCCGACATAGTGGCCCAGGACGCCCAGATCACGCAGGATCAGGCCCTGGCGCGCGGCGGCGTCGGCGGCGAACCAGGCGCGATGGCCCGGGTCGGCGACCTTGCGGGCGGCGGCCGTATCGACGCGCCAATAGGCGAAATCCTTGGCCAGTTGCTGCCAGCCATCAACGATCGAATAGGGCAGCGAGCCGGCCTTCCAGCTATCGGCGCCGACGGCGCGCAGGGCGGTGTCGTAGCCCTCGCGGGTGGCGGGCAGAGCGCCCAGCGCCGGCCCGCCAAACACCTTGCCGTCGTCGCCGAGGTCGAGGAAATGACCGGGGTCGCGGTCGGCGTCGTGCATCTTCCCCGCCCCTTTCCACCGGTCCGGCTCGCGCGCCAGTTCGCCGACGGCCTGGACGGCGGCGGGGCCGCGCAGAAAGGCCGGAAGATCGGCCGGCAGGGCCTCGACGGCGAGACGCCCGACGATCCGGTGGCCGGTCGAACCCCAGGCCAGCGCGTGACCGGCGAAAATGAGCGCGCCGGCGCAGGCCAAGGCGAGGCGCCGGATCGGGGGCGAGAGAGGTTGGCTCATCCGTGAGGCTTCCCGGTGGGCGGCGACGTCGCCGTCATGGGCCACGGCGCGCGGCGCCACAAGGCTCGGGGACACGCCCCGCCGGCGCCGGTCGATCACAGGAACTTGAGGGCCACAAAGCGTGGCGATGAGTCGCGCCGACCGAGCGGCCACGCAACGCCCAGTATCGCCCGGCCTCAGAGAGGAAAAGCGCCATCCGGGCGAGCTTCCTCACCTCGATATCATTGGCGCCGCGTCCCGCCGCGACGTTTTCGACTCTTGAAGACGGGCCTTTTCGGGTTGCCCGACCCGGCCGTCCTGGCTAGGACTGTTCCCGCTCTTGCCGATAGCAGACAGATGGGGGCGCTCGTGAAGCGTATCCTGGCTTGCCTCGCCGCCCTGGCGGTGATTCTCCCGACAACCGGCGCGAACGCCGAAGTCAGCGATCCCATCGGCGATCTGATCGCCAAGGTGGCCGCCACGATCCAGCCGATCCTGGCCACCTTCGGCCTCAAGGCGACGCTCTATCACGGCGGCGGCCGCATGAGCGATCGCGACTCCCTCGGCTGCCGGGTGGTTCCCATGCGCACCGCGGCGGTGGACGGCGTGGCGGTGCGCCGCCACGAGGTGCTGTTCATCAAGGAGACGGTCGGCCTGCCGATGCCGGACGGCCGCCGGCACGACGGTTACTGGTACGCCTCCGACGTCGGCGGGGCCATCCACAAGGGCCGCATCGATCTCTTCACCGGTCAAGGGGCCGCCTCGATGGGGCCGCTGATGCCGCTCAATCTCACCACCCTGACCGTGGCCGAGGTCGGCCTGTTCCAGGGTTGCCCCAGAGCGTAGGCCGCCTCACCGCATCATCGCCGCCACGTTGCCGCCGTCCACGGGGATCACCGCGCCGGTGGTCTTCTTCATCAGGGCGGCGAAGACAAAGGCCTGGGCCACGTCCTCCGCCGTCACCTCCTCGCCAAGCAGATTGCCGGCCATGTAGGCGCCCGCCGCCAACCCTCGCGCCGCCGCTCGGGCGGCGATCATGTCGTCGGTGAGCAGGCCCGAGCGGATGCGGTCGGGGTTGATCGCGCCGACGCGGACGCCCTCGGCGCCGTGTTCGAGGGCGTACTGTCGCATCAGAGCCAGCAGGGCCGCCTTGGGCGCCCCATAGGCGCCGAAATCGGGGCCGGGATTGACCGCCTGCTTGGAGGCGTTGAAGAGCAGCACTCCCCCCATGGCCTGGGCGCGCATGACGCGCACGGCGGCTTGCGCGACGCTCTGGTGGGCGAAGAAATTGAGGTCGAAGGCGGCTCGCAAGGATCCCGGCGCCAGGTCGGCCATCATGCCGGTCGTGGCCGCGCCGGCGTTGGATATGACGATATCGACGCCCCCGAACCGGGCGCACACCGCCGCGAAAGCCCTGCCCACCGAGCCGGCGTCGGTGACATCGCCGGCGATCGCCAGGGCATGGCGATCGATGGCGCGCGCCACCGTCAGGGCGGCGTCGCCGTCAATATCCAGCACCGCGACCTGGGCTCCCTCGGCGGCGAAGGCCCTGGCGATGGCCCCCCCGATCGCCCCGCCGCCGCCGGTGACCACGACCACATGACGCTCCAGGCGCCGCTCGCGGGCGAGGCCGAGCTTGGCCTGTTCGAGGGACCAGTATTCCATGTCGAAGGTGTCGGCTTCGGAGAGCGGCGCGAACCGCCCGATCGCCTCGGCGCGCAGCACGGTGGAGGCCCACGACTGGGCGATGTCGGCCGCCACGGCGGCGTCGCGGGCGTCGCGGCCGACACCGATCAGGCCGACCCCCGGAACCGCCACGACCCGCGGCAGGGGGTCGAGCGCGATCTTGCCGCCGCCGGCGCGGCCGGCGTTGCGGGCGAAATAGGCTTGGTAGTCGGCGATGTAGGCCCCCAGGGCCCGCTCGGCTTCGCCGCGCCAGGCGGCGAGATCGCGCGTCGGCCGGGGCGGGGCCAGGGGATGGCGCTTGGTGCGGATCACATGGTCGGGCGTGGCCACCCCCCGCCCCGCCCAGTCGGCCAGCCGGGGATCGTCGACCAAACGCATGATCTCCGGCGTGGCGCGTCGGTCGAAAATCCATCGGGACGGCCAGCGGCCCTGCCCGCCCCGCGCCAGGGCGCCGCGCAGCACCGGCAGGGCATCGGCGACCGGAGGGCCCGCCGGCGCTTTAGGGAACGCACGGGCCGGGCTCGAGCGCCGTTCGATGAAGGCTTCCGCCGCGCTGACCAAGGCGATCATCCGCTCATAGCTTTCGCGGGCGGTCGCGCCGAATGAGAACAGGCCGTGATTGAGCAGCACCAGGCCTTCGAGCCCGGGGCGGGTCTCGAGGGCGTCGGCGGCCGCCTTGGCCAGGGCGAAGCCCGGCATGACGTAGGGCACGCAGGCCACCTTGTCGCCGAACACCTCGGCGACAAGGTCCGCGGCGTTCGGCTGATTGGCCAGGGCGAGAATCGCCATGGCGTGGGTGTGATCGATGAATTTCTCGCCGATGAAGGCGTGAAGCAGGGTTTCCACCGAGGGGTTGGGGGCGGCCGTATCCAGCAGGTTCTGCCGCTGGCGGTTGACCATGGCGTCGTCCGTCAGGCTCTCAAGCGCCCGCAGGCGCAGGAGGGGCGCGAGACGGACCGCCGGATGGCCGGCCGGCTCGATGTCAGCCAGATCCCAGCCGCTGCCCTTGACGCACAGCACCGTCTCCTCGCCGAACAGGTCGCGGGCGGTTGTCTTGACCGAGGTGTTGCCCCCGCCGTGCAGGACCAGGGCGGGATCGGCGCCCAGCAGGCGGGCGCTGTAGGTGCGAAGGGCCAGATCCTCGCCGACGCCGGCGACGGCGTAGTGAGCGACGGCGGCGCGGGCGGCGGCCTCATTCCAGAGACTGTTCATGACGACGGTTCCACGCGAAGGGGCCGCCTGCCCTTAGAACGCGCGGCGCGGTCAGGCCAGCGTGGTCACCGGATTCTCGTCCACATCTTGGTGCGACAGAAGACGGCGACGCAGCCCTTCACCGCCAGACTGTCGGGTGACGTCAGGCGAAGTTGGACGTTTTTCGAACCCTCGCCGGTCGCCGGATCGTAGGCCTCGGCGCCGATCCACACCGGCGGGCCGCCGGTGAAATCCTTGAGCACCGTCAGGCCGCGGATCGGCCGGCCGCGCAGGGCCGGGTCGTGGTTGCGCACGTCCCGCTGGTCGGGGTCGATGCGCAGGCGGGCGGCGTCGATCACCCGCCCGCACAAAGCCTCGCCGCACGGCGCGATCCGCACCTTGCCGGCGTCCGCCCCGCTTCCCGTCGCCCAGAGGCCGATGGGCGAGGCGAGCACGGCCAGGGCGATCAGGGTGTTCGCGTTCATGCCGCCGATCCTACCGCCCAACCCCCGCCCGGCGCCAGGGGGCGGACGATCGTTGATCTCCGTGCGCCGGATCGCCGCGCCTCATCGTCGATTTCCGAGCGTCAAATGCCGGGCATGCTATGGGACTGCCATTCATTGGATTTCGCTGGAGTCACCAAAATATGGCGTCGATTCACTGGGCCAAGGCGGTCAGCGGGACCTTCGGCGCCGCCGCCGACTGGTCGGGCGGCAGAGTGCCGGGGCCCGGCGACGACGCCATCCTCGACGCGGCGGGATCGGCCTATACGGTGAACGCGACGGCCGCGGCGACGGTGACGAGTATCCAGACCGCCGCCACCGCCCTGCTCGACATCCAGGCCAATTTTTCGGCCACCGGGGGCACCGGGACGGGGGCGAACGCCGGGGGCATCCGGATCGAGAACGGCGCTGCCCTGACCCTGCAGGGGCCGGTGACCAATTCGGGCACCATCGAGATTTTCGGCGAGGCGTCCGCGACCAGCATCGTGATCGGCCAGGGCGGCGTCACCCTGGACGGCGGTGGGGCGGTCTTCCTGAACTTCAGCGGCAGCCAGCGTCAGCAGATCGTCGGCGCGTCGAGCGCGGCGGTGCTGACCGACGTGGACAACCGGATCAGCGGCCAGGGCACGCTGGGCGGCGGGCGCCTGACCCTGATCAACGAGGCGCAAGGGTTTCTCGAAGCCAAGGGCGGCCTGCTCACCATCGACACGGGGACCAACACCATCGTCAACGCCGGCCTGATCACCGCCGAGGGGGCGCCGGGCGACGACGGCATCACGCCCGGCTCGCTGGCGGTCGAGAGCCCGATCGCCAACAGCGGCATCCTCAAAGCCGACGGCGACGGCTCGAGCCTGATCTTCGACGGCGCGGTGACCGGCTCCGGGCGCGCGATTATCAGCGGCGGCTTGCTGCGTTTCAACGCCGCCTTCAGCCAGAGCGTCGATTTCGAGCGCTCCACCGGCGTCCTCTATCTGGCCCGCTCGACGTCCTACGCCGCCCTGATCGTGCAATTCACCAAGATCGGCGGCGAGTCCCTGGATCTGGGCGACATCGCCTTTGGCGGATCGACCAAGACCAGCTACGCCGGCACGGCCAGTTCAGGGACGCTGACGGTCACCGACGGGACCCACACCGCCCACATCCGCTTCGAGGGCGACTATCGGGCTGTCGCCTTTTCCGCCGCCAGCGACGGCCACGGGGGGGACGACGATCACCGATGGGTCCACGGGGGTCCATTGGCTGAAGGCAGTCGATGGCGGGTTCCGGATCGGGGCCGACTGGAGCGGCGGCGTCCCGCCGGGGTCCGGCGCCGACGCCATTCTCGACGCCCCCGGGAGCACACGCTACACGGTCACCTCCCTGGCGAGCCAGACCGTGGCCAGCATCCAGACGGCGACGACCGCCACCCTGCAGGTCGCCCGCGCCTTCACCGTCACCGGCGGAACCGGGACGGGCCTGAACGCGGGCAAGATCACCCTCGCCGACGGCGCGGTGTTCACGCTCAGTGGCGCCTTCGACAACACCGGCCTGGTCGCGGTGGCCGCCACCGCCGGCCGCGCCACCCTGTCGATCTCGGGCCGCGCCACCCTCACCGGCGGCGGCCAAATCCTGCTGGCCAACAGCCTGGGCGACAAGATCGTCGGAACCTCGGCCTCCGCCGTCCTCGACAATGTGCAGAACCTCATCACCGGCGGCGGCTATCTGGGCGGCGGCCGGCTCACCTTGATCAACGAGGCCGGCGGCCGGATCGTTTCAGAGGGGCCCAACGTGCCGCTGATCGTCGGGACCGGCCTCAACACCATCGTCAACGCGGGCCTGATCGAGGCGGCGGGGGTGGGGGTCACGATCCGCAGCCCGGTCGCCAACACCGGCATCCTCAAGGCCGAGGGCGGCGTGCTGCTCCTCTATCGCGCGGTCAGTGGCTCGGGGCGCGCCGAGATCGCCGGGGGCAAGCTCGATTTCGCCTCCACCTTCAGCCAGAACGTCGCCTTCATCGGCGCCGGGACGCTGGAACTGGCCCATTCCCTGACCTACGGCGCCACCGTCTCCGGCTTTTCGCGGGCCGGGGCGACGTCGCTCGATCTTCGCGACATCGCTTTTGGCGGATCGACCACGGCCAGCTACGCGGGCACGGCGTCGTCGGGAATCCTCACCGTCAGCGACGGGAGTCACACCGCGCACATCCACCTGGCGGGCGATTATCTCGGCGCCGCCTTCAAGGTCGGAACCGACGGTCTGGGCGGGACGAGCGTGACCGCCGGAACCAAGGCGCCGATCGCCGGCCCCGTCCACGCCTTCGTGGCGGCCATGGCCGGCCACGCGGCCGGCGCGGGCGGCCTGATCCTCGCGGTCAGGGAAGAGAGCCGCCCGCGGCTCGCCCTGGCCGCCCATCCGTTTGCCTAGCGGCGGGGAGCGGCCTGTCGGTGGCTCTCATGCGAGCATAGTCGTCGGCCGAGAGGTAGGGCAGGATCTCCAGGAAGGCGACCAGGTTCCACACTTGGCCTTGCGTGCGGGTCAGGCGCCAGGCGGGCATGGCGGTCATCTTGATGCCCTGGCCGACGATCCAGTAGAGTTGGGCGGGGGTCCATCGGCGCGCCGCGTCCAGGAGATAGGGCGGCGTGGGTGTGAGGCCCTGAACCCAAGCCGCTCGGGCCACGCCCGGCCCGCCATGGCACATAGCGCAGTCGCTGTCGTATTGGCGGAAGCCGGCGAGCGTCTCGGCGCGGCTGAAGCGCCCCGGGGCGCGGATGTCGCCCGAGCGCGCCTTCACCGAGCTGATGAAGGCGGCGTGGGCCGCCCAGCCGACCGGGGGATAGTGGGGGGTGCTGGCGGTGGCGTTGAACAGGCCGCCTTCGATCACCGCCAGGGCGGCCGCGCCCGCCAGCAGGCCGGCGGCGAGCCAGGCCAGCAGCCAGGTCGCCGCCAGGGCGCGCCAGCCGAGCTTGGCTTCGGGCGGCGGGGTCTTGGGCGGGGCGGCGGTCATGGCGCCTCACCGCAAGGTGTAGAGATAGGCCGCGACATCGCGCGTCTGGGCTTCGCTCAAGGCGGCGTCGGGCATGGCGTTACCCGGAACGACGCTTTGCGGATAGCGGATCCAGCGGATGAGGTTGCCCGGCGTGTTCGGCAGCAGGCCGGCGATAATGGTGCGCCGCGAAAAATGCGTCAGCGGCGGCCCGACCAGCCCCGTGGCCTGAGCCACGCCCGGTATCTCGTGACAGGCGCCGCAGCCGGCCCCGGTGATGGTGGTCGCGCCCCGCTCGGCGTCGCCGCCGAACGCCGGCCAGACGGGCGGCGCCGGGGCGCGGGCGCAGGCGGCGAGGAGGAGGCTCAGCAGGCCGGCGATGGCGATGGACCGCCGCCCGACGCCCCCTCCGTCACGCGATGCAAGCGGGCATCGCGCGCCACCTCCCCCGTAAGAGGACGGGGGAGGAGTGAAAAAGGGCTGACGGCGCCTCTTTCCTCCCCTGCGAAGCGGGGGAGGTGGCGCGGCGCTCTTTCTCGCGCCGTGACGAAGGGGGCGTCGGGGCGATGGCGTTGAAATCATGGCGCTATCCTCCAGCAGGAGGCGATGACGAGGGGTTCGGCGGTGTTGAAGGCGATGGCCAGGGCGAATCCCAGTCCGGCCAAAATCCCGCAGGTGGCGAGAAAGCGGGTGCGGCCCTCGCCGGTCTCCAGCAAACTTTGGCCCCCGCCACTCGTTTCGCCGCGCACCTTGCGCCAACTGCGCCACGACAGCGCGGCCCCGGCGAGGGCGACGCCCAGGCAGACCAGGTTGAGGGCGAGGAGGCCGGCGTGCTCGGCCCCCCACCCGGCGGGCGGAGGGGCCAGCCTGGGCGCGCCGCCGCGATAACAGGCATAACCGGCCACGCCATAGCTGACCACCAGCTGCACGATCCAGGCGAACGGCCCGGCGCCCAGGGTGGCGAGCAGGACCCACGGGCGAACGCGGGCCCGGTGCGGGGCGGGATGTTCGGTGGCGGCGTCGGCGGCGGGAGACATGGCCCTCACCAGAGATAGGGGGTGACGTAGAAGGTGAAGAAGACCACCAGCCAGACTACATCGACGAAATGCCAATAGACCGAGCTCATCATCACCGGGGTGTGGCACCGCTCATTGAAATCGCCGGCCAACGACCAGGCGAAGACGACGCTGAGCATGATCACCCCCACCACCACGTGGGCCATGTGGAAGCCGGTGATGGTGAAATAGAGCGAGCCGTAGGACCCGCTGGTGATGGTGAAACTCTTGCCCTTCCACTCGAAATACTGAACGACGAGAAAGACTAAGCCCAGGGCGATGGCGATGGCCGTTCCGGCAAGATGCTGGGTGCGCGCGCCCCGCTTGATCCCCTTTTCGGCCCACCAGATGGCGACGCTGCTGGTGAGCAGGACCAGGGTGTCGGGACCGGACAGCCGCCATTGCGGATGGGCCACCGGCAGCCAGGATTTTCCGTTCTGGGTGGCGAAATAATAGTAGCTGAACAGCAGATAGGCGAACAGCGAGGTTTCGGTGGCGATGAGGCACAGCATTCCCCACCAGCCGACGGCGTTGTGGCCGAGGGACCCGACCGGAAGCGGCTCGCCGCGATAGACCCCCTCAGCCATCGGCGGCCTCCATGTCGGTATGGACCCGGCGCGGCCAGAACCAAGCAATGAGCGCCGCGACGCACAGCGCGCCGCCAAGCCCGGCCGCCCACCAGGCGTGCAGCAGGGCGCCGACGCCGAGCACCGTCATGCCCACCGCCAGGACGAAGGGGGCCAGGGTGTCGCCGGGCATTTCCAGGATCAGATTGGGCTCGCCGTCGAGGGCCGAGGTGGCGATGGTCTCGCGACCGCGGTCGAGCAGGAAGCCCTCGGTCAGCCGCGAGCGCGCCTCGCTCTCGTTCAGCTGGTCTTCCCACAGCGGATGGCGGCTGGCCACGGTGGGGATGACCGCGAAATTATAGGACGGCGGCGGCGAGGGGACCGACCACTCCAGGGTCGGCGCGCCCCAGGGATTGGGCCCGGCGAGCCCACCGCGCTTCAACGACAGGGCGACGTTGATCAAGAGCAGCAGGACGCCGACCGCGAACAGGACCGATCCGAGGGAAACGATCAGGTTCTGCGTCTCCCAGCCCATGCCGGCGGGATAGGTGTAGATGCGCCGGGGCATGCCCAGCAGGCCCAGGGTGTGCATGGGAAAGAAGCAGACGTTGAAGCCCACGAACATGACCCAGAAGTTCCAGCGCCCGAGGGTTTCGTTCATCAGCCGCCCGGTCATCTTGGGAAACCAGTAATAGACCGCCCCGGCCACCGGAAAGACATTGATGCCGATCAGGACGTAGTGGATGTGGGCGACCACGAAATAGGTGTCGGTGAGCTGCCAATCGACCGGGGTCGAGGCGGTCATCACCCCGGAGACGCCGCCGATCACGAACAGGACGATCATGCTGGCGAAGAACAGGAAGGCGGTGGTGATCACCGGCCGACCCAGCCAGATGGTCGCCGTCCAGGCGAACACCGCCACGGCGCTGGGGATGGTGATGATGAGCGAGGCGCCGCTGAAGAAGGCCAGGGCCAGGGTGGGCAGGCCGGTGGCGAACATGTGGTGCACCCACACCCCGAAGCCCAGGGCCATGGTGCCGACCGTGGCCAGGGCGACCGGGGTGTAGCCGACCAGCGGCCGGCGGCAGAAGGTCGGCAGGCCGTCCGACACCATGCCCATGGCGGGCAGGACGATGGCGTAGACCCACGGGTGGCCGAACATCCAGAACAGGTGCTGCCACAGCAGCGGCTGGCCCTGGGCGGCGTCGAGGAAATGGGTGGCGAACTGGCGGTCCATCCATAGCAGGAAGAAGGCCAGGCTGACGGCGGGGACGGCGAGCAGATTGGCCACCGAGGCGGTCAGGGTTCCCCAGACCAGGATCGGCACCCGGTTGATCGACATCCCCGGCGCCCGGGTTCTGAGGAACGTCACCACGAAATTGGCCGAGCCGACGGTGGTCGAGACACCAAGCATGATCAGGCCCAGGGCGTAGATGTCGATGTTGACCCCCGGGTCGTAGGCCTTGGCGGCGTAGGGCACATAGTTGAACCAGCCGTCGTCGGGGCCGTGGCCGGCGGCGAACCCCGCATAGATGAACAGGCCGGCGGCCAGATAGACCCAGTAGGACAGGGCGTTGAGGCGCGGGAAGGCCATGTCCCGCGAGCCCAGAAGCAGCGGCCACAGATAATTGCTGAAACCGGTCAGGATCGGCGCGGCGTAGAGGAAGATCATGCTCACCCCGTGCATGGTGAACAGCTGATCGTATTGCTCGGGGTTGAGCAGATGCTTTTCGGGCCCGCTCAGTTGCAAGCGCATGATCAGCGCCTCGATCCCGCCGGCGACCAGGAAGGCGAAGGCGGTCACGATGTAGCGCTTGCCGATCTCCTTGTGATCGACGGTGGAAAACCAGCCCTTGAGTCCCGGCTCGGTCTTCCACATCCGCTCCAGCCGCGCCCCCGGCCAGTCGCCGTCGATGGCCGTCACCTTGGGTGTCCGGGCGTCTTCCCAGGCGGTCATGGCGGCGCCCTCACTTCAGGGTCTCCAAGTAGGCGCGCAGGGCGGCGAGCTGCGGGCCGCTGAGCCAGGTGGCCGGCATTTTCGCCCCCGGCTTCAGCGACTGGGGATCGGAGATCCAGCCGGAAAGGTTGGCGACGGTGTTGTCCAGCGCCCCGGCGGCGATGGTGCGGCGGCTCATCAGATGGGTGAGGTCCGGTCCCTTGACGCCGTGCGCCGTCGTGCCGACGACCGTGTGGCAGGCGCCGCAGCGGGTCACGAAAACGCCCCGGCCGATGGCCTGCTCCGCCGAAGCGGGCGCGGGGGCGGCCTGGATCTGGCCCCGCCGCCAGGCCTCGAAGTCGGCGGGCGCCTGCGCCACCACATAGACCGCCATGTGGGCGTGCTGAATGCCGCAGTATTCGGTGCATTGCCCGCGATAGACCCCGGCCCGGTCGGCCTGAAGCCAGGCGATGTTATCGCGCCCGGGGATGGTGTCGGTCTTGCCGGTCAGGGCGGGAACCCAGAACGAGTGGATGACGTCGGCGCCGATCAGATGGATCAGAACCGGCTCGCCCACCGGAATGTGGATCTCGTTGGCGGTGGTGAAGGTCTCCCCCGGCCGCGCGCCCTCGTAGCGCACACCCCACCACCATTGGTGGCCGGTGACCGTCAGGGTGAGGCGCGGCGGGGTGGCCGGCGAATCCACCGCCGCCAGAACCTGAAGGGTCCAGATCAAGGCCACCACCAGGGCGGCGACGGTTAGGGGCAGGCCGATGTAGATCCAGAAAAGGCCGCCGGCGGCGCGCCCGACCGGGGCGCCGGGCAGGCTGGACGGGCCCGCGCCGCTTTTGCGGACCAGGACGCCGGCCAGCACCGCGACCGCGACGATGGCGGTCACCACGAGCGACAGGACGATGAGCCCCCAAGTGAGGGCGGTGGCCGGGTCGGCCCTCGGGCCGTGGGTCCACAGATAGTTCATGGGCCAGCGGCCGACGGCGGCGGGCGTGGATTTGGCGGCGGCGTCGCCCAGGGTCTGGTTCCGCGTGGCGGTCTCGGCCTTTTCCGGCCCGGCGGAGGGGGGGGCCGAAACCGAGACGGCCCCTGCTTCGAGGGGGGCGCCGACGGCGGCCGCGACGCCCGCCGCCTCGGCGGGGGGATTGCGCGGCGGGCCGGGCGCGCCCCGTTCGGCGGAGCTGGGAGCGGTCGGAGCCGTCGCCTGCAGGGACCGCGCGCGCTCGCAGGCGGCGAAAAGGGTGGCCGTGCAAAGAACGAGGATGATCGCGGTTGGCTTCACCGACGCGCGGCCCTCATGTCGTCGACGCCGCCGCCGCGGCTCCGTGCGGTCGCCGCAGGGCCGCCGCCAGGGAGGCCAGGATGGCGACCACGAAGATGGCGCCGGCCGGGACCCACATGATCGTACCGCCGAGCTGCTGGTCGGCCAGGGGGGTCAAGCCCCAGGCCCAGGCGGTCAAGGCATGCGGCGCATAGAGCGGCGCGGCGGCGAAGGTGACGATGGCCCCGAGGAAAGCCATCTGCAGGCTGGTGGCCAAGGTGGCGGCCAGGCCGACCGCCATGCGTTCGGGCGAGGCGTCCAGCAGCGCCTTCCACAACCACAGGGCGGAGCCGAACAGGGTCAGGTGCATCGCCCAATAGACGGCGTCGCCGTTGAAGGTCGCCGCGTAGGGGCCGGGCGCGTGCCAGAACCACAGGGCGGCGGCGAAGGCGCCGGCGGCGAGGAGTTCGCTTCGTGCCCAGCCCGAACTCCATCGCGGAAGCCCGAGCGCGACCAGGGGGGCCACGAGGGTGGTCAGGATCATATGCTGTCCGACCCGGGCCGAAAACAGCGATACCGAAAGGGCGCACAGCGGCGAGATCGTCGCCACGGCCCCCAAGGTCCAGCCGAAATAGAAATACGCCCGTCGCCAGCGGGGTATCGACCACCCTCCCGCCCGCCGCCGCTCGGTGACCAGAGCGTAGCCGGCGACCATGGCCAGGAGAACGGCGATCAGGATTGGATCAAGATTCCAGCGGCTCCACAGGTTCGCGACACCCGGCGGCGCGCCGCAATAGGGCGCGAACGGATAAGGCGGCGCCGGTGGGTGGATGGCCATCGCCCCCTCCACGGCGACCGCTCCGCGCCCGTTCGCGGGGCCGCCGATTTCGTCAACCCGCGACCGGCGAAGAGGTTCCGCAAGGCGCCGGATCGTCTGGCGTGGCGAGGCCTACCCCGCCGCCAGCACCCCCGCCGCCGCGTCGAGGATGGCCTCGGCGTCCAGGCGGTAGGCGCGGTAGAGATCCTGGATATCGCCGCACTGGCCGAAGCGGTCGACGCCCAGGGCGGCGACGCGGTGGCCGCGCACGCCTCCCAGCCACGACAGGGTGGCGGGCGGGCCATCGATGACCGTGATCAGGCGGGCGCGATCGCTCAACGGGCCCAGCAACCGTTCGACATGGGAAATGTCGCCCGCGTCCAGGGCGCGCGACCAGCCATGATGCAGCCGGTCGGGGCTTGGGACGGCGAGGAGGCCGGCGCCGGGGAAGTCCTCGCGGATGTCGGCGAAAGCTTGCATGGCTTCGGGGGCGACGGCGCCGGTGTAGATCACGGCGAGGTCGGCGCCGGCGTCGGGCGGGGTCTGCCAATAGGCGCCGGCCAGGAGGTCGGCGGCCCACCCCTCGCCCGCCTCCCGCGTCGGCTGATCCAGCGGGCGGGTGGAAAGGCGCAGATAGACCGATCCACCGTCGTCCGCCTGCAGACGATCGAACGACCAGCGCAGGATTTCGCACAGTTCATCGACGAAGGCCGGCTCGAAATAGGAGAGCTTGTCCTGGGCCATGCCGATCAGCGGGGTATGAATCGACTGGTGGGCGCCGCCTTCCGGGGCCAGGGCGAGGCCAGCCGGGGTGGCGACCAGGAGAAAGCGGGCGTCCTGATAGCAGGCGTAGTTCAGCGCATCGAGGCCGCGGTTGATGAAGGGGTCGTAGAGGGTGCCGACGGGAATGACCCGGCGGCCGAACAGCGGGCCCGTGAGGCCAAGGGCGCCCAGCAGGAGGAAGAGGTTGTTCTCGGCGATGCCCAACTCGATGTGCTGGCCGCCCGGCCCCATGTGCCATTTCTGGGTCGAGGCGATCTTGGAGTCCCTGAACTGGTCACCCCGCTCGCGGCGCGCGAACAGTCCCCGCTGGTTCACGAAGCCGCCGAGGTTGGTGGACACCGTCACGTCCGGCGAGGTGGTGACGATGGCGTCGGCCAGAGGGCCGCCGGCGCGGGCCAGGTCGTTGAGCACCTTGCCGAACGCCACCTGGGTCGACTGGCGGCCGGTGGGCCTGGGAAATGCGGCGGCGTCGGGAACGGCCACGCGCGGCGCGGGCGGGGCGGCCCGCTTGGCGGCGAAGGGCGTGGCGGCCAGGAACGCCTGGTATTCCTGGCCGGGGCGCGGCAGGCCCGACCACGGGGCCCATTCCTCGCCGGCCGGCGCCCCCATCCGCGTCCGCAAGGCCTCCATCTGGGTGGTGGTCATCAGGCCCGAATGGTTGTCCTTGTGGCCCTGGAACGGCAGGCCGAAACCCTTGATTGTATAGACGATGAAGAACTTCGGGCGCTCGTCGGCGACGGCGTGGAAGGCGTCGATCAGGAGGCCCAGATCGTGGCCGGCCAGATTGGTCATCAGTTCGCCGAGCGCCGCGTCGTCGTAGGCGCCCAGCAGGCCCTCCACCGGCGAGCCGGCCCCCAGGTCGGCGAGGATGCGCGCCCGCCACGCCGCGCCGCCCTGGTAGCTCAATGCGGCGTGGAGATCGTTGGGGCAGGCCTCGATCCAGCCCCGCAGGGCGTCGCCGCCTGGCTGGGCGAAGGCGGCCTCGAGCGCGCGGCCGTATTTGAGCACGATCACATCCCAGCCCAGGGCGCCGAAGATGTCGCCATAGCGCGCCGCCATGCGCTCGGCGGTCGTCGCGTCCAGGCTCTGGCGGTTGTAGTCGACGATCCACCAGCAGTTGCGCAGGTCGTGCTTGGCGCCTTCCAGGGCGCATTCGTAGATGTTGCCCTCGTCCAGTTCGGCGTCGCCCAAAAGGGCGATCATCCGCCCGGCCCGCTCGGGCGCCATAAGCCCGTGGGCGAGCATATAATCCTGGGCGATGGAGGCGAAGGCGGTCATCGCCACCCCCAGGCCCACCGAACCGGTGGAGAAATCCACGTCGTCGATGTCCTTGGTCCGCGAGGGATAGGACTGTGCGCCGCCGAAGGCGCGGAAGCGCTGGAGCTGGTCCAGACTCTGGCGGCCGTAAAGATACTGGATGGCGTGGAACACCGGGCTGGCGTGCGGCTTGACCGCCACCTTGTCGTCCGGCCCCAGCACCCCGAAATAGAGCGCCGACATGATCGTGGCCATGGAGGCGCAGGAGGCCTGGTGGCCGCCGACCTTCAGGCCGTCGCGGGCCTCCCGCAGATGATTGGCGTTGTGGATGGTCCACGCCGCGAGCCAATGGACCTTGCGGTCGAGCTCGCCGATCAGGTCGAGAGTGTCGTTGGCCGGAACGGGCTCAGGGGCGCGAGGCATGGCCGGACAAGGCCCGCCCCGGCGCCGGTCTGTCAACCGAGGGCGCCTCGCCGATCAGGCGCTCGAGGGTCGCCTGCACGGCGCGGTAGCATTCGCACGCCTGGGCCTCCAGCCGCGGCCGGTCGAGAATCTCGATCCATCCGCGCCCGTTGCGGACCAGCCCCGCCGCCGCCAGCGCGCCCAGCGCCTCGGTGATGGTGGTGCGATGCACGCCGACCATGGCCGCCAGGTACTGGTGGGTGAGTTCGACCACCGCCCTGGCGGTGCGATCCTGCGACATCAACAGCCAGCGGCACAATCTTTGATTGACGCCGTGCAGGGCGTTGCAGGCCACCGACTGGTGGGCCTGAGCCACATTGGCCAGGCAGTGGCGGATCAGCAGGCGGTGGAAATCGGCGCTGAGATCGACCCGATGGCGCAGTCTGGAGGCCGGCAGCCGCGTCGCCACTCCGGGAATCTGAGTGAGGGTCCGACTGATGGCGGCCGAGGCGCCGAGCGCCGCCAGCACCCCCACCACGCTCTCACAGCCGACGGTATCGCTCTCGACGGTGCGCCCGTCGGTCATCACCGTGACCACCGAGACCACCGCCGTCTGCGGAAAATAGACCCACTCG
>JBBRQW010000002.1:0-74675 GCA_038225765.1 Caulobacterales bacterium
CACCCTGGTCGATATGATCAAGGAAAACCTGATTGCCGAGCGGATCGCGGTGGAGCATTACCGCGAACTGGTCCGCTATTTTGGCAACGACGATCCGACCACCAAGCGGATGCTCCAGTGGATTCTGAGCGTCGAGGAAGAGCACGCCGACGACATGCACGACCTGCTCGTCGCCCACGAAGGCCGGCCGATGCTTCCCAAGTGACCGCCGCGCCGCCGGGGCCCGCCAGACGGCGCCCGCGCGTGGTGATCGTCGGGGCCGGATTCGGCGGGCTCGAAGCCGCCAAGGCGTTGGCCGGCGCGCCGATGGATGTGACCATAGTCGACCGCCAGAACCACCACACCTTCCAGCCCCTGCTCTATCAGGTGGCTACAGCCGCCCTGTCTCCAGCCGACATCGCCTGGCCGATCCGCGGCCTGCTGTCGGGCCAGAAGAATGTCCGCGTCGTCATGGCCGACGTGACCGGCGTCGATACCGCGGCGCGGCGGGTGCGCGCGGGCGACCTCGCGTTCGACTACGACTATCTGGTCGTCGCGACCGGGGCGCGGCCATTCTACTTCGGTCACGACGACTGGGCCGCCGTGGCCCCGGAACTGAAGCGGATCGAGGACGCCACCCGCATCCGCCAGCGGCTTCTTCTCGCCTTCGAACAGGCCGAACTGATGGAGAAGGCGGCCGACCAGCGCCGACTGCTGACTTTCGTGGTGGTCGGCGGCGGCCCCACCGGCGTCGAACTGGCCGGGGCCATCGCGGAAGTGGCCCGCGAGGCCCTGCCGCGCGACTTCAGCCGCATCGATCCGCGCACGGCGCGGGTGGTCCTCATCGAAGCCGGCGCACGCCTGCTGGCCGCCTTCCCCGACCGGCTGGCGGCCTATGCCCGGCGCACCCTCGATCGCATGAGCGTGGAGGTGATGACCGATACTCCGGTCACCGGGTGCGACGAGCGCGGCGTGGATCTGAAGAGCGGGCGCATCGACGCCGGCACGGTGGTCTGGGCGGCCGGGGTGCGCGGCTCCGACGCGGCGGGGTGGCTGGGGGCCGATCACGACCGATCCGGCCGGGTGCGGGTGGAGGGCGACCTGAGCGCACCGGGCCTGCCAGAGGTGTTCGTGATCGGCGACACCGCGACCGTCGTTGGCGACAAAGGCCGCCCGGTCCCGGGCCTCGCCGCCGCCGCCAAACAGATGGGCCGCTACGTCGGGCGGGTGATCGCCGCTCGGGTCGCCGGCGAGCGAGCCGCCGCGCCCTTCCGCTACAAGAACTACGGCGATCTGGCGACCATCGGGCGCAAGGCGGCGGTGGTCGATCTGGGGCCCCTGCGCCTCACGGGTCTGATCGGCTGGCTGTTCTGGAGCGCCATCCACATCTATTTCCTGATCGGCCTGCGCAATCGCTTCATCGTCGCCTTCACCTGGGCTTGGAGCTATCTGACCCGTCAGCGCGGCGCCCGGCTGATCCTCGGCGGCCCGGACATTGCCTAGAGCCGGATGGCTTCGTATACGAAGCCTGAATCCGGCTCTACACTTTGAGTTTAGAGCAAGATTCAGCTCCGAGGCGATCCCGCCTCGGACCCTCTTGCTCTGGCGGCATTTTGCGCTTTGAGGGGCGCGCGATTTTTCACTCTCGCGAAGGACCCATGAAAGACCCGCTCAAAACCGGATTCGCCGAACGTCTGGGCGCCCAGGCCGAGGCCAAGAAAGCCCTGGTGGCCAAACTGCGCCCAATGCCGACGGTGACCGCGCCGGCCTTCGAAAGCCGCGAAGCGATCAAGGCGCGCGAACTGGAGGGCGTGCGAAAGGCCCGCGCCGAAGCCAAGGAGGCCGCCCGCCTGGTGGCCGCGGCGGCGACGGAAGCGGCCTTGGAGGCCAAACGCGGCGACCGCAAGGAGCGCAAGGCCCTGACCAAGGCCGAACAGAAGGCCAAACGCGACGCCAAATACGCCGCCCGCAAGGCGGGGCGGAAGTAGCGGGGGGAAGGCGGGGCTCATGAACGATCGCCCCCATTCCCACGATCACGACCACGGTCAGGAACCGCCGTCCGATCTGGCCCTGCGGGTCAAGGCGCTGGAATCTTTGTTGGTGGACAAGGGGCTGGTCGATGCGGCGGCGCTGGACGCCATCGTCGAGACCTATGAACACAAGGTCGGGCCGCGCAACGGGGCCAAGGTGGTGGTGCGGGCGTGGACCGATCCGGCCTATAGGGCGCGGTTGTTGGAAGACGCCACCGCCGCCATCGCCGAACTGGGCTTCGGCGGGCACCAGGGCGAGCACATGATCGCGGTCGAGAACACGCCCGCCGTCCACAACCTCGTCGTCTGCACCCTGTGCTCGTGTTATCCTTGGCCGGTGCTGGGCCTGCCGCCGGTCTGGTACAAATCGTCGCCCTACCGGTCGCGGGCGGCGATCGACCCGCGCGGGGTGCTGGCCGAGTTCGGCCTGAGCTTAGGCGATGAAGTCGAGATCCGGGTGTGGGATTCCACCGCCGAGGTGCGCTACCTCGTCTTGCCCGAGCGGCCGGCGGGAACGGCGGGCTTCGATGAAGAGGCCCTCGCCGCCCTGGTCAGCCGCGACGCCATGATCGGCGTGGCCAAGGTGGAGCGGGGCGGGTGAACGGGGTCCACGACATGGGCGGCCAGCATGGCCTGGGCCCCATCGCCCCCGAGGCCGGCGAGCCGGTGTTCCATGCGCCCTGGGAGGGGCGCGTCCTCGCCCTCACCCTGGCGGTCGGGGCCTGGGGCCGATGGAGCATCGACGCCTCGCGCCATCAGCGCGAACTTATTCCCGGTTCGGACTATCTGCGCATGAGTTATTACGAAAAGTGGCTCATCGGCCTGATCGAGCTGATGGTGAAGACGGGCCTGGTGACCCGGGCCGAAATCGCGGACGGGCGCCTGGCCGTCGGCGCCCTTCGCGCCACGCCGCCGTTGACGAAGGCTCGCGTCGCCGCGGTCCTCGGCGCCGGCGGACCGGCCAACCGCGATGTCGCCGCCTCCCGGCGGTTCGCCGTCGGCGACAAGGTTCGGGCCCGCAACATCAACCCGGTCGGCCACACCCGCCTGCCGCGCTACGCCAGGGGTCGGCAAGGCGTGGTGGAGCGCGACCACGGAGTCCACGTCTTTCCCGACACTAACGCCCATGGCCTGGGCGAACAGCCGCGCCGCCTCTACGGGGTTCGCTTCAGCGCCCGCTCGCTGTGGGGCGAGGCGGCGGCCTCGCGCGACAGCGTCCACCTGGATCTGTGGGATGACTATCTCGAACGCCCCTGAGGCGCCGTTCGCCGAGCCGTGGCAGGCGCAGGCCTTCGCCCTGACCGTCGAACTCCACCGCCAGGGCGCCTTCACCTGGCCGCAGTGGTCGGCGGCGCTCGGCGCGCGCATCGCGGCGGCGGACGGCGGGGACTACTACGAGCACTGGCTGGCGGCCCTGGAGACGATCCTGGCGGCCAAGGGCCTTGTCGACACCGAGGCTCTGGCGGCGCTCAAGGCGGACTGGGAAGGCGCCTATCGCGACACCCCGCATGGCAGGCCGGTGACACTGCCCTCTTCGCCTATTCCGCCGCGATAGAGACCGGCGCGGCCCTGGCCCCGCGCAGGAGCCGGCCGGGCAAGGCGCCGGTGGCTTCGCCATCGCGATAGGTGACCTGGCCGCCGACGATGGCGGCCACATAGCCGGTCGCCCGCTGGATCAGCCGCCGCCCGCCGGCCGGCAGGTCGTGGGCGACACTCGGCGCGTGCAGGGTGAGCCTCTCATAGTCGATGACGTTGAGGTCCGCCCGGTAGCCGGGCGCAATCAGGCCCCGGTCCAGCAGCCCGACGGCGCGGGCGGTGTCGCGCGCCTGCATCCGCACCACGGCCTCGAGAGAGATTTTCGGCCCGCGGGTTCGATCTCGGGCCCAGTGGGTCAGCAGCGAGGTCGGAAAGCTGCCGTCGCAGATCATGCCCACATGGGCGCCGCCGTCGGAGAGGCCCGGCACCGTATCGGCATGGACCAGCATGGCGCGGGCGGGATCCAGCCATCCCTCGGCATAGTTCAGGAACGGCAGATAGAGCATGCCCCGCCCGCCGCCGGTCAGCATATGGTCAAGGGCCACCGCCTCGGGCGACACACCGCGGGCCGCCGCTCGGGCGGCGACGGTGGATTCGGCCGTGGGCTCGTAGTCCGGATCGCCCTTCATCGGATACATCCGCGCCCAGGCCCCCGGCATACCGCGAGCTCCACCGTCCGGCGGATCGGCGATGAGTCTCCGGCGGAACTCGGGATCGGCGAGGCGCGCCACCCGCGCGGCCAACGGCAGGCCGGCGATCTCGCGGTAGAGCGAATGGTGGCTGAACGGATTGACCGTCAGCTCCAACCCCAGCAGCACCCCGACCGCCCGTGCCGCCACCTGCGCCTTCATCGGCAGGCCGGCCGCCACCGCCGCCTCCAGCGCCGTCAGCAGAACCTTGTAGCCTTGCGGATCGAGCGGGCTCTGGACCAGGGTGAAGGAGAGCGGCCGGCCGGAGCGCTCGACGATCCGGCGCAGCATGGCGAATTCGGCCAGCGGGTCGGCGAAGTCGGAGACCACCTGCAGGACACCCTTGCCGGCGGCGGCCAGGCCCAGGGCGACGCCGGTCAGCTCGTCCTCGCCGGCGGTGAGCGTGGGCGTGGGTTGGCCGTCGCTGGTTCTGTGGTTGAGGGTGCGGGAAGTCGTGAAGCCCAGGGCGCCGGCTTCCACCGCCCCTTTGGCGAGGGCGGCCATGGCGGCGATGTCGGCGGCGGTGGCCGGCTCGCGGTTGGCGCCCCGCTCGCCCATGACGAAGACGCGCAGGGCGGCGTGGGGAAGCTGGCTCCCGATATCGACATCGAACGCTCGCCCCGCCAAGGCGCCGAGATAGTCGGGATAGCTCTCCCAGGTCCACGGCAGGCCTTGGCTGAGGACCGGAAAGGGAATGTCCTCCACCCCCTCCATCAGCCGGATCAGCCGGTCGCGGTCCTCAAGGCGGCATGGCGCGAACCCCACCCCGCAATTGCCCATGACCACCGTGGTCACCCCATGCCACGACGATGGCTGCATCCGCCCGTCCCAGGTCGCCTGGCCATCGTAGTGGGTGTGGATATCCACGAACCCCGGCGTGACGATCATTCCCCGCGCGTCGATCTCCTCGGCCGCCGCGCCGGTGACGGCGCCCACCGCGGCGATAAGGCCGTCCTTCACCGCGACATCGGCTTCGTAGGGCGCGCCGCCCGTCCCATCGACCACCCGCCCGCCGCGGATCATCAGATCGTGGACGTGGTCCATGGCGCGGCGCTCCGACTAATCGCCAATTACATTGCCGCCGGAAGGTGGAGAGAGGTCAAGAGCGAAGGGGCGGCGGCGGCGCGTTTTCGCCGCGCCCGAGCCGCCGGCCATGCTCCCACGACCTCGTGTGGATTCCCGGCGCCAGCGACTGTTTCAGTCCTGGCCCGCACGGCCGCCCAGCGCAAGGCTACGCGCCCGCCCTGACTTGCGCTATGATCGCCCGCATGACCCGAGAGGGGTGTTCGCGAGCCCGCCCGAGGCGACCTTGACCGACAAGACCGCGGGCTTGAGCGACATCGCTCGCCCGCGCGGGCGCTACCCGGCCTACACCCGAGCCCGGTTCCTGGCGTTTTCCCGGCGGCTGGAGCGGGTCATCCATCCGGCGCGGGCCGAGGTGACCTCGATCGAGATGGCCGGTCCCACGGAACGGATTTCGTTCGAGGCGGCGGGCTCGCTTGATTTCCGACCGGTGGAAATCGGCCGGGCCCTGGGGCCGCTGTGGGCGAGCTACTGGTTCAAGGTCACGGCGCGCATTCCCGCCGACTGGGCCGGGGCGCGGGTCGATCTTTATTGGGACACGGTTTCGGAGGCTCTGCTGTGGCTGGACGGGCGGTCGTCGGCGGGTCTCAACATCGGCCGGCGCACCGCGCGGCTGATGGAAGCGGCCGCCGGCGGCGAGACCCTGACCTTCCAGGTGGAGGTCGCCTGCAATCGCGCCTTCGGGCGCGAGGCCGGGGGAACGGTGCCGGGTAAGGCCGACCCCTATCGCTTGGCCGCCTGTGAGATCCGCCGCTTTGATCCGGAGGCCTGGCGACTTTTCCACGACTTTGAAATCCTGCGTCAGCTCGAGGCCGACCGGGCGCCCTCCCAGACGGCGAGGTCCTTCGGCGGCGCGGTGACGAACCTGGTTCGCCCGGCCCTGGACCCCACCTGGGCCGGCCGGCTGCTGCACGGCCTCAACCGGGTGTGCAACCTTGTCGATCCCGAGGACGTCTCGACCTGGCCGGCCGGCCAGGAAATCCTCGCCGGCCTGCTGGCCACTCGCAACGGCGATGCGGGCCACGAACTTTCCGCCATCGGCCATGCCCATATCGACACCGCCTGGCTGTGGCCCATCGAGGAGACGCGGCGCAAATGCCAGCGCACCTTCGCCACCGTTGTTGGCCTGATGGACGCCTATCCGGACTTCAAGTTCGCCGCCTCCCAGGCCTGCCAGTACGCGGCGATCGAAGAGGCCGACCCCGATCTCTTCGCCCGCATTCGCGCCAAGGTCACCGCCGGCCAGTGGATCGTTGTCGGCGGCAGCTGGGTCGAGCCGGACTGCAACCTGCCGTCGGGCGAATCGCTTTGCCGCCAGTTCCTCTACGGCCAACGCTGGTTCGAGCGGGCGTTCGGGCGACGCTGCGCGGTGTTCTGGAACCCGGACGTGTTCGGCTACGCCGGCCAACTGCCCCAACTCATGCGCGAGGCGGGGATGAACCGGTTCCTGACCCAGAAGTTGTCGTGGAACCGCTTCACTGTCCCCCCGCACCATTCGTTCCGCTGGCGGGGCATTGACGGCAGCGAAGTCCTTACCCACTTCCCGCCCGCCGACACCTACAACGGCGTCGCCACCGTGGAGGAGCTTCGCTACCACGGCGCCAACTACAAGGACGCCGACCGTTCGGTGGACGGACTTTACCTGTTTGGCCACGGCGACGGGGGCGGCGGCCCGACCGCCGGCATGATCGAGACCCTGAACCGCGCGCGCGACCTGCAGGGCGTTCCGCGGGCGACGATCCGTGACCCCGATGCCTTCTTCGATCGGCTGGAGGCGGGCGCTGACGATCTGGCGACGATCGAGGGCGAGCTCTACTTCGAATATCACCGGGGAACCTACACTAGCCAAGCGGAGGTCAAGCGGCTGAACCGGCTGATCGAAGGTCGGCTGCATACCGTGGACTATCTCGCGACAGCGGCGACCTTGTCCGGGCTCGCCGCCCCGGGCCGGGAGGCCATCGAGGCTCTGTGGCGCGTCCTTCTGGTCAACCAGTTCCACGACATTCTGCCGGGAAGCAGCATCACGGCCGTTTATGAGCGTACCCACCGGGAACTGCGCCAGCTCGCGCGAGACGCCGACCGCTTGACGACCGATCTTCTGGCCGCCCTGACCGACAGCAAGGCCGCCGATGCGGCGCCCATCCCGATCAACACCCTGGGCTTTCCACGCGCCGAGGTCGCCGTCGCCCCCAACGGCGAACCCTGTTTCGTCGTCGCCCCCGCCTTCGCCGCCGGGCGGGTCGCCGCGCCCACGGAAACCGTGCGTCTGACCGAGGAGGCCGGCGGCGGCCTCCGCCTGGAAAACGACCGCCTCATCGCCGTCCTGACCGTTGGCGGCGCCCTGCGCTCCCTGATCCACCGCGCCACCGGCCGCGAGACTTTGGCTGGCGAGGCCAACCGCATCGTCCTCTTCGACGACCGGCCCACCGCCTACGAGGCCTGGGACATCGATCCCTTCGCCCTGGAGACGGCGCGGGACGCGCCGCCGGCCCATGCAAGGGCCGTGCTCGCCGGAGGCACGCTGCGCGCCGAAGTCCGCTTCGACCGCCGCCTGGGCAAGGCCAGCAAAATGAGCCAGACGGTGCGCCTGGACGCCGTCTCCGACCATCTCGAATTCGACACAACCCTCGACTGGCGCGACCGCCGCACTCTGGTCAAGGCGGTGTTTCCCCTGAGTTGCCGCGCGCCGCGCGCCACCTATGAAACGATGTTCGGGGCGGTGGAGCGGCCGACCCACGCCAACACCGACGCCGATCTGGCCATGTACGAGGTCCCCGGCCACCGCTGGGCCGATCTCTCCGAGCCGGGCTTCGGCGTCTCCCTGCTGAGCGACGCCCGCTACGGCTATTCGGTGTTTGGCGGTCAGATGGCGCTGAGCCTGATCCGCGGGCCGACTGTCCCCGATCCAGCGGCCGATATTGGCGAACATCGCTTCCGCTACGGCCTTTATCCACACCCGGGCGATTGGCGCGCCGCCGACACGGTCGCCCACGCCGCGCGGTTCAATCGCCCGATGGCGTGGACCGCCGGCGCGCCGGCGGCGGTTCTCCAAGGCCCGCTGGTCGCGGCCACGCCTTCGTCGGTGGTTATCGACACCGTCAAGCCGGCCGAGGACGGCGAAGGCTGGGTGGTCCGGCTTTATGAAAGCCATGGCGGGCGGGCGGCGGCGCGGCTCGTTTTCGGCGTTCCCGTGAAAAACGCCTGGCTCGGCAATACGCTGGAGGATCGCCTGACGCCCCTGCCGCTCGTGGCTGGCGGCTGCTATCTTGCGCTGCGCGGGTTTCAGATCGTAACGCTACGCCTGATTTGACGCGGAATCCCCGACGCGATAAGGCCCGCTCATGACCATTGTGGCGGCGGGGGCGCGCCATGCGCGGGCTCAGGCCTCCGAGCCCGGTCGAAAATAGCAGTCTTGGGTCGTTTCAAAGGTCTTTCAGACACCATGCGCGCGAATCTCCAGATACCCTCCATGGCGGCGGCGAAACGGTTGCCGATCCTGTTGGGGGCCGCGGGCGCGCTTATCCTTTGCGCCCAGCCGTCGATGGCCGCCCTGGTTGAGGTCGCGGTGACGGGCGTCACCGACGCGCGCGGGCACGTCCATGTGGATCTGTGTACGCGCGACACCTTCCTGAAGGACAGCTGCCCCTATCAAGGCTCCGCGCCAGCCAGCGTCGGCGCCACCGTCGTCGAGATCGCCGGCGTGCCGCCCGGTCAATACGCCGCCCAGGTGTTTCATGACGAAAACGACAGCGGAACGGTCGAACTCAACGCCCTCGGCATCCCCACCGAGCCGATCGGTTTTTCCAACGACGCCCCCATTCACGTGCTGCGGCGCGGGCCGATCTTCACCGAGGCGGCCTTTTCGGTGGAGCGCGAGGTCGAGCGCATAACCCTCAAGTTGCGCGACCTGTTGCACGCGTCGCGCTGACGCGGCGACTCAGCCGGCCGCCGCGAGGGCGCGCCGACGGGCCATGCCATAGGCCGCCACGCCGGCCCCGATCGGCGCCGCCGAAGCGACCACGAGCTTCACCAGCCACGGCGTAGAGCGCCAGGTCGATGAAGCGCGGCCGGGCGGCCGGTTATTGGCGCCAGTCGTCGCAAGCCGATCCCAATGCCGCCCTCAATGACCCAAGCCAGGGCTCGAAGCGCCGCCAATGGTCCAACCCCTCTCGGAAAATCGGGCGGCGGACCTGCTCGGAGCTGGCGGTGCGCACGGCGCGGTCGGTCTCGTGAAAACGCAGGCACGCCTCCTCGAACGGCAGATCCAGGTAGTCGAGCAGGCGGCGGATCTCGGCCTCGGTGTCGGCGACCATGTCCTCGTAGATGACGCGGTGGACGCGGCCGGGCAGCACTTGGTCGTAGTGATTCATCAGCCCGAGATAGTCGCGATAATAGAGGCCAAGGTCGGTGAGGTCGTAGGAAAAGCGATAGCCCCGGGCGAAGTGCTGCTTGAACGCGGAAAAGCAGGCCGCCATCGGATGACGCCGGGCGTCGATGATCCGCGCGTTCGGCAGGATGAGGTGAACAAGGCCGACGTGCCGGAAGTTGTTCGGCGCCTTGTCGATGAACCGCGGCCGGCCGAGCTTGCGGTGGACGGCGGTGTCGGCGAGGTAGGTCTCGCCAAGTTCGGTTCTCTTCACCGCGCCCAAGTCGGCGAGGATCGCCGGATAGCGTCCGCCATCCTTACCCCGGTCGCTCGGCCCCTCGGCGCCCAGATCGCGCGCCAGGCCGACGATGTCCGGCAGTTCGAAGGTGCCTTCCACCGCCGAATGACTGGCCAGGATCTGTTCGATGAGGGTCGAGCCCGACCGCGGCAGGCCGACGATGAAGATCGGCGCGCGCGAGGGCGAGCCCCCCTGAGTACGTTGGGCGAAGAACGATCGCGTGAATAGCGCCTTGGAGCGCTCCGCATCGGCGTGCATAGCCTCGACGTCGAAGCCCGTGCGCTGGCGCTGAAGCTCCGCTCCTTCGCTGTAGTGCTGAAAGGCGGCGGCGAAGCGACCGCGATCCTCGAGAATCTTGCCGAGGGTGAAGGCCAGATGCAGTCGATCGTCGGCCATCAGATCGCCCCGCGCCAACTGGGCGCCGATCTCGGCCTCGTCGGCGTCGCTGAACCGATGCGTCTTGAGATTCGCCAAGCTCCAGAAGGCCTCGCCCATCGGCGGCGCCGCGTCGATCGCCCGTCGGTAGGCGACCACCGCCTCGGCCGCGCGCCCGCCGGCGCGCAGGGCGTGGCCATAGCTCAGCCAGATCTTCGGCTGGGCGGTGTGCTCGGCGAGTATCTCCTCGTAGAGTCCGATCGCCTGACCGTGATCGCTGAGAAAGGCGAGGACGGCGGCCTTGAGTGTGCGATACGAAGGGTCGCGCGGATCCTCGGCCAGCAGGCGGTCGATCTGCACGAGGGCCTTGGCCGCCTTCTGGCGCCGGTAAAGCACGACGGCATAGTTGTGCCGCGCGCCGCTGAAGCTCGGGGCCAATTCGAGGCAGCGCTCGAGCAGGGCCTCGGCCTCGCTGTAGCGACCCAGGCGCGTGCCCAGTTCGGCGAGCATGCGAATGGCGGCGACATCGGTGGGCGAGACCTGCAAGTGGCCGCGCAGCAGGCGCTCGGCATGGGCCAGGCGCTCGTCGCACAATGCGACGGCCGCCTCCCTGAGAACGGGATCGTGCACCGAGGCGCGGATGTGCTGGGCGTAGGCGGCGTCGGCGGCGCCCAGGTCACCGGCCAGAGTGAGCTGGTCGGCCAGCGCGCGCCAAGCCTGCGGCGCGTCAGGCTTGAGCGCGGTAGCCCGGCGCAGGGCGGCGATCGCCGCGTCCGGCTCGCCCAGGCAGGCCAGGCACTGGCCAAGCTCGAAGTGGACGGCGGCCGCCGCGGGCTGAGCCGCGGCCAGCGCCTCCAGCAGCCGGCGCGCGCCTTCCGGATCCCCGCTGAGCCGCCGAGCGGCGGCGACGACGAAGGCGGCCCGCGGCTCCCCCGGCACGACCCGCAGCACCTCCTCCGCCTGCCGCGCGGCCAGGGTGGGGTTCGACTTAAGGAGGCTCGCCGCGCGCTCGAGCGCGGCGGAGAGCGAGCCGGTGGGGGCGTCGATCATGGCGAGCGCACTATCGACCATTCCTCCGCCGCGCGGCAAGCGACCGGCCCCGCCAAACATTTCGGCGGCGCCGGCCCACGCCCTTGGGGAGGCTAGAACCTCTCGCCGATGCGAAGCCCCACGGTCAGGGGCATGATGGTGCTGACATAGATGGCCGGGTCGACACGCAAGGCGGGCGGGATGGACGACATGGGGGACGGCGACTGACACAGATCGCATTCCGAAAAACGGTTGGTTTGCCCGCGACTGTCGAAAGCGTTCTTCACGAACAGCTCCACGGACGTTTTGCCGCGTTCGGCGCCGACCGCGAAGTCCGCCGTCGCGAAGCCCGGCATCACGCCCTGGGCGAGAATGTCGGCGGATTTCAAGGCCGGATAGGCGAGGGTCTGGAACTCTACCGAGGCCTGCGCGTGGGCGTTCCAGCCCATCATGTCCCAGCCGTAGCGCGCCGTCACATTGCCCTTGAACCTGGGCGTGAACGGCAGCTGCTGACCCTTCACGGCCAAGATCGGCAGATGCGTGCAATCGGTAAGTGGATTGCCGGCCCCATCGACACCGCAGAAATTGGCGGTCAGTTCGGCGCGATTGTAGGCCGCGCCGCCCGAGAAGCTCAGGTGCTCGGTCGCCTGCCAGTCGATGCTGGTCTCGACCCCGCGTATCCTTGACGACGGCGCGTTCTCGACGCCGGTGAGGCTGTTGGGTGGAAAAAGGACCGCGAACTGGAACTTGTCGAATTCCTCGTCATAGACAGCGCCGTTCCAACGCAGCGAGCGATCGAACCAGCTCGTCTTCCAACCCAGTTCATAGTTGGCCAGGGAGTCGGCGACGTACGGTGCAAGCGTGGCGATGCGGTTCTCTCCGCCCGGCCGGTAGCCGGTGGAATAGGTAAAATAGATCAGCCGGTCGTCGTCGATCTTGTAGGTCAGATTGACTTTGTGTGTCTCGCCAGAGTCGGCGATCGACTTGTTCAGGTTCACGCAAGGTGCGTCCCTGAATGTTTGTCCAGGAAACAGAACGCAACTTGACTCGCCAGTAGAAGAGTAAAATGGATCGTTAAACCCAAAAAATCCGTACAGACTGTTATTATAGTGATAATACCTAATGCCTCCAGCGACGCTCAGGTGCTTCGTTATATCGAACGTAGCTTCACCAAACGCTGCTTCATCGCGGTCGATCCGATTCTGATCGGTCAGCCAAAAGGTATTCGGCCAGCCCGTCACCGAAATAGCTGGATCGAGACCCTGGATCTGATAATCTTGGATGATCCAATGGGTCTGCCGCTCCTGGAACAGGCCGACGATGAAGCGCAAGCGATCGTCGGCTGGCGAAGCGATGCGAAGCTCGTTGCTGCCCTTCTCGAAACGATCGCGGCCAAATATCTGCTGTTGCGGATTCGCCAAGGGAACGCCACGGCCGTTCGCACACTTCCCATGCGGGGCTATTTGCGCACACCAATACGCGGCGTAGCCCCCGGTCTGATCGTAAGCGACGGAATAGTCGGTGTAGTCCGACAGCGAGTCCACCCACCGGTTGAAGTAGCCTCCGGCGTAGGTCAGGTCAAAGCGCCCGATCTTGCCGTTGATGGTCAGACCCGCCTGCACCCAGCGGTCGTAGTCTTTGTCGGGCGAAAAGCGCTGCACCTCAAGGTCGCCCACCGAGGGTTCAAAGGCGAACACGCCTCGCGCATGCGTGTCCTGAGCGATCACCGAGGGAGTGACCGTCCAATTGCTGCCAAGGTCGATCTTCAGCGCCGCGCGACCGCCGAAGGTATCGACCGGATTGAAGTCTTTTTTGACGAAGGCGGCGTTGTTTATGATGGAATTTGGAGTTGGAAAGAATCTTCGGCCGAACACATTATCGATGTAGCCGGCGTCGTGCTCGTCGAAGGCGACCAGGCGGATCGCGGCGAAGGAAGTGATCGGGATATTGACGAAGCCGTCCAGCACATAGCCTTCGGAGCCGTGATCGACGACGTTGCCCTGAACATCGAGGCCGCCGCTGAAGCCGGCGGTCGAGGGTTTATTGGTGATGATTCGCAGCGTACCCGACTCGGAACTCGCGCCGTAGAGCGTGCCCTGCGGGCCCGGCAGCACCTCGATGCGGGCGATGTCGTAGATGTGGACATCCAGGGTGCCGCCGATGGTGGTGACCGGCAGCTCGTCGAGGTAGGTGCCGACGCTGGGCTGCGGCCCCGTATGGTTGCCGTTGCCGCCATCGGACACGCCCCGCATATAGATTATCGAGGTGTTCGGCGGCCCGCCGGTGTTGGTCTGCAAACTGGGGATGAATCTCACGTAATCATTGAAGTTCGTTATGTTGAGTTGGTTGAGTTTCTTGGTGTCAATAGCCTGGATGCTCATTGGGACATTTTGTAGGTTCTCGGACCGCTTCGTCGCGGTAACGATGACCTCGGACAGCGACGTAGTGTTGTTGGCGTCGGCGGCGCCGGACGCGGCGGCGGTCGCCGCCAGACTCGAACTGGCGGCGCCGAGCACCGTGGAGGCCAGCAATATGGCCGGCCAAGCCCGGCGCGCCGCGTTCGCGGGCCCCGCGATCCAAATCCTGTCCATGACCAAAACCCCCGCCTCCATAGACCTTGACCTAGGTATCGGCGCGACCGAGCCCCTTCGTCAAGATCATCTGGTCGCAAGGGGGCCGACGGCGGGGCTATGGACGGGCCCGTTACCCGATTGACACAGCCAGCGCGTCGAGCGTCCGGGCGTGGTCGCCCAGGTGCGCCGCCGGCCGCGGCCCCCGGCGTCCGATAGCCGGGATGGCGCGCGTCGCCCGCCGGGGCCCCCGCGCGCGCGTCGCCCGGGGCCCGACCATCAGCCGTTGTATCCGCGCACCGCATCGACGATCCGATCCTGGACCGCCGTCGTCAGATAGGGATGCATCGGCAGGGCGATTACCGTCCTTGCCTTGGCTTCGGAAACGGGCAGGCCGCCGGGGCCTTGGGGGAAATGGGCGTAGGGGGCCTGGCGGTGCATGGGGACGGGGTAATAGACGGCGGTGGGGACGCCCAGGGTCGCCAGATGCGCGGCCAGACCGTCGCGGTTCCGGTGTTCGATGACATATTGCGCCCAGGTCGAGACGCCGCCGTCGATGACCTTGGGCGCGCTCAGGCAGGCCCCCTTGAGGCCTGTCGCGTAGCGCGTCGCGACGCCCTGGCGGGCCTGGATCTCATCGGCGAAAATGGCCAGCTTCTCGATCAAGATCGCCGCCTGGAGCGTATCCAGCCGCGAGTTCATGCCGATCCGTGCGTTCAGATACTTCGGCGCGTGGTCGAAGGCGCGGCCTTCGGTGTCGCCGGCCACCGCCTTGCCATGGACGCGCAGGGAGTCCATGCGCTCCCACAAGGCCGGATCGCCCGTGAGCACCGCCCCGCCGTCGCCGTAGCAACCGAGCGGTTTGGCCGGGAAGAAGCTGGTGGTCGCAACGTCCGCCCAGGCGATGGGGTGGTCGCCCTTGAGGGTGCAGCCGAACCCTTGCGCGGAATCGGCGATCAGCCTCAGGCCATGGCGGCGGCAGACCTCGGCGAGGCGCGGATAGTCGGCGCTCTGGCCGAACAGATCGACGGCGATCACGGCGGCCGGCCGCAGGCGCCCTTCGCGCTTCACCGCCACGATGGCCGCTTCCAGATGGGCGGGATCGAGATTGTAGGTATCGGGGAGAATATCGACGAACACCGGCGTCGCGCCGGTCCACGGAATCACCTCGGGCGTGGCGGCGAAGGTGAACGAGGGGCAGAAGACGGCGTCGCCCGCGCCGATCTCCCAGGCCATCAGGGGCAGGGCCAGGGCGTCGGTGCCATTGGCGCAGGAAAGGGCCAGCGGCGCGCCGCAGAAGGCGGCCAGCGCCGCTTCGAATTCCCGCACTTCCGGGCCCATGACATAGGCCCCGTGCGCCAGGACCCTGGCGATGGCGGCGTCGATTTGCGGCTTGAGGCGCGCCTGCTGGGCGGCGAGATCGATGAGGGGGATCATGGCGGGCGCGCATAGAGTGCGCGCCGATGGCGCGCGAGACAAACCCTGTATCGGATTATTTCCACCCCAGCAGCCCGGCCAGAAATTGCTCCAGGTCGCCGCCGGTGAACAGGGCGCCGGCGATGCCCGCCGCCCTGGCCGCTTCCAGGTCGCTGGCCTTGTCGCCCACCAGCAACGCCCGGGCCGGATCGACGGACCAGTCGCCCATGGCGCGCAGGATCATCCCTGGATTGGGCTTGCGGTCGGGATGGTCGGGGTGGCGAAAGGCGGCCACCGTCGCCCCGGCGTGGAAGGGACAGACGTAGAAGGCGTCGATGTGGGCCTCCTCGGCCGCCAGATCGTCTTGCATGGCCGCGTGCAAACGATCGACAGCGGCCTCATCGAAGAAACCCCGCGCCACGCCGGACTGGTTGGTGGCGACGATCGCCAGCACGCCCTGACGGTTCAGCCGCCCGATCGCCCGCCGCGCGCCGGGGACCCATTCGAGCCTCGCGCGATCGCCCACATAGCCGTGATCGACGTTCAGAACCCCGTCGCGGTCGAAGATCACGGCGGCGCGGCCCTCTTTCAGTGCTTCCCGCGCGGCTTCGCGCGGCTTAAGGTCGGGCGGCGTCATGGTTCGATTACGGTACAGCCCCTTGCAACTCCTGCCAAAGCCTCATCCGTCCCCCGACCATGGCGCTTCGGCCGCGCGCACGGTGGAGGCGGAGATTGAGGGTCTCAGAGCCTTGGCCGCGGCGCTCCAGGACGGCCTCGGGGCGCCTTTCCAGGCGGCGGTCACGGCCATCGCCGCCGCCCGCGGCCGGGTGGTGGTCACCGGCATGGGCAAGAGCGGCCATGTGGCGCGCAAGATCGCCGCCACCTTGGCCTCCACCGGAACGCCCGCCTTCTTCCTGCACCCCGGCGAAGCGAGCCACGGCGATCTGGGCATGGTCGCCCCCGGCGATGTGGTCCTGGCCCTGTCCTGGTCGGGCGAGACCCCGGAACTGCGCGACGTTATCCACTATTGCAAGCGCTTCGCCACGCCGCTTTTCGCCATCGCTTCGGAGAGCGCCAGCGCCCTGGCCGGCGCGGCCGATATCGCCCTCATCCTGCCCAGGGCGACGGAGGCCTGTCCGACCACCCTGACCCCCACCACCTCGACCACCATGCAGATGGCCTTCGGCGACGCCCTGGCCGTCGCCCTCCTGGAGGCGCGGGGATTCTCGGCCCAGGATTTCCGCAACTTCCATCCCGGCGGCAAGTTGGGAACGCGGCTGGTCACGGTCGGCGATCTGATGGCGTTCGGTGGCGATCTCCCCGCCGTTCAGATCGACGCCAGCCTTTCGGACGCCATCGTCGAGATCACCCGCACCCGCTGCGGCGGCGTCGCGGTGGTGGATGGCGAGGGTCGGCTGGTGGGGGCGTTCACCGACGGCGATCTGCGTCGCGCCCTGCCGGCCGCCGATCTCACCGCCCCGGTGGCCGATCACATGAGCCGCGCGCCGGTGTTCGTGCATCCCCATCTGCTGGCCACCGAGGCCCTGCGGGTGATGAACGAGCGTCCGCGGCCGATCATGCTGATCTTCGCCTGCGAGGATGATCGCCTGGTCGGGGCCGTCCACATGCACGACTTCCTGCGGGCGGGGATCGCTTGACCGCTCATCCCGCCGCCCAGCTCGGTTCGCCGATGGCGACCACGAGGTGATAGAAGGAGCTGGCCTTGGCCGGTTCCTCGACGAAAACGCCATCGGCTTCCAGCCGGTCCCGCCACAGGCCCGGGGTGGGGACCTCCAGATAGGGAGCCAGGCCTTCGAGGGCTTGCCGGGCGATGGTCAAGAAGCCGGCGTCGCCGGTCATCTGGGCGGCCAGGAGGGCGGCTTTCAGCCGTTCGGTCTGCGGCCACAGGCGGGCGCTTCGGCAAAGGGGGCGCAGGGTTCCGTCCAGCAGATCGATGGCCACGCCGCGAGCCGGATCGACGCCGGCGGATTCCGCCACATCCATCAGCCGCAGGGCCGCCGCCAACCCTCTCGGCTCGTCGGCCAGACGGCTCCAGCGCATCAGCAACCACGCCCATTCGTATTGGTGGCCCGGCTCGACCCGACGGTCGGCCAGGTTGGCCGGCGCGCGCCAGCTCTCGGCGAAGGCTTCGCCGAGCGCGCCGGTCGCGGGGTCGATCAGCCGGTCCAGCGCCAGCATGGCTTGGCCCTCGGCCAGGGCGAGCCAGCGCCCCTCGCCGCCCGCCTCCACCCAGGCCAGCGCCGCTTCGAAGAGATGCATGTTGGGGTTGGCGCGCAGCGTCGTTCCTTCGCCCAGGCCGCGAAAGCCGCCCAGGGGGTGGGCCGGCAGGCGGGCGAGAAGGGCCTCGGCGGCGGCGGGCGCCTGGGCATCGCCGACCCGCGCGGCGGCGGCCAGGGCGAGCAGCACGAAGGCTTGGTCGTAGAGATCGACGAACGCTTCGTCCACGTCTCCGCCCACGAAGGCGCGGTAGAGCCCGTCCGAGCCCCGGTGGCGGCGCTCGAGAAAGTCAAACCCGCGGCCCATTGCTTCCTTCCAGGGGCCGCGCCAGCCGAACTCGGCCGCGCG
Source organism: Caulobacterales bacterium (assembly GCA_038225765.1). Lineage (GTDB taxonomy): Bacteria > Pseudomonadota > Alphaproteobacteria > Caulobacterales > Caulobacteraceae > Acaudatibacter. Next base: position 17,958 of record JBBRQW010000002.1, read on the forward strand.
GGCGTAGCAGAACGCCTGGCGGGCCTGGACGCGGGCGCGCTTCGGCCCAGCCACCGGCGCCCCGGCGAGGCTCAGCCGGTCGTGGAAACCGCCACTCTCTCGGTCGGCTCCCGCCTCCCACCAGATCGGGTAGGCGTCCTCCACCAGCCACGCCTTCAGGCGGTCGCGGATCGCCAAGAGGTCGGGCGGCGTCACGGCATTGACCTTCCTTGTCTCTCTGGCCTAGGTCCGGCGACCCCTGACCCGTGGCGGCCGATCGAATTTGCCGCTAACGGATCGCCTACTCGCGGCTCGCTTACCTTAGATGACCCTCGCCCTCGCCGATATCCAAGCCGCCGCCCAGCGCATCGCCGGCCATGTGGAGCGCACGCCGTGCCGCTACTCGCGCACGCTGTCGCAGATCACTGGGGCCGAGGTGTGGGTGAAATTCGAGAACCTGCAGTTCACCGCCTCGTTCAAGGAGCGCGGGGCGCTCAACAAGCTGGCCCAACTCACCGAGGAGGAGAAGAAGCGCGGCGTCATCGCCTCCTCGGCCGGCAACCACGCCCAGGGCCTGGCCTATAACGGCGAGCGCTTGGGCATACCGGTCACCATCGTCATGCCGCACGGCACCCCCCACGTGAAGGTCCAGCAGACCCGCGATTTCGGGGCCACCGTGGTCATCGACGGCGACAGCTACGACGGGGCCTATGAGCGGGCCCTGCGCCTCAAGGAAGAGCGCGGCCTGGTGTTCGTTCACCCCTTCGACGACTACGAGGTCATGGCCGGCCAGGGCACCGTCGCCCTGGAAATGCTGGAGGACGCCCCCGATCTGGAGGTCTTGCCGGTGCCTATCGGCGGCGGCGGCCTGATCAGCGGGGTGGCCACCGCCGCCAAGGCCCTGTCGCCCGATATCCACGTGATCGGGGTCGAGGCGGCCATGTATCCCTCCTTCACCGCCCGGATGCGGGGGTTGAACGCCCCCAGCGGCGGCCAGACCATCGCCGAGGGCATAGCGGTCAAGGCGGTGGGCGCCCTGACCTATGAGGTGGCCCGCCCGCTGATCGACGACGTGCTCCTGCTGGAAGAGCCGTTTTTCGAGCGCGCCGTGGCCCTCTACTGCAATGTCGAAAAGACGGTGACCGAGGGGGCCGGGGCGGCGGCCCTGGCGGCCCTGCTGGCCTACCCCGAGCGCTTTCGCGGCAAGAAGTGCGGCCTGATCATCACCGGCGGCAATATCGATTCCCGCCTCCTGGCCTCGGTGCTGACCCGCGAACTGGTGCGCGCCCAGCGCCTGGTCTCCTTCAAGATCGCGGGCAACGACCGGCCGGGCCTATTGGCCACCGTCTCGGCGGTGATCGGCAAACTTGGGGGCAACATAATCGAGGTGGCGCACAACCGCCTGGCCCTGGATCTTCCGGCCAAGGGGGCCGAGTTCGACATCATGATCGAAACCCGCGACGCCCAGCACACCCAGGAGATCATGGACGCCCTGCGCGAGAGCGGCTACCCGCCCCGGCCCGGATGACCATGCGATCGCCCGCGCCCCCCCTCGCCCTGATCTGCGCCCTGGCCCTTTGCGCCTGCACGCCGGCGCCGCGCCTCTCCGCTGGCGCGTCAAACGCCGGCAAGGCCTTCCTGGCCCGGAACGCCGCCGCGCCGGACGTCCACGTCACCAAGTCCGGCCTGCAATACCGCATCCTGCGCTCGGGCCCGGTCACGGGCCTGCGTCCCAAACCCGCCGACGAGGTGAAGGTCAACTACGAGGGCAAGCTCCTCGACGGCGAGGTGTTCGATTCCTCCTACGCCCGCGGCCAGCCGGTGGCGATGACCGTGCGCGATCTGGTCCCCGGCTGGATCGAGGCCCTGCAACTCATGCGCCCGGGCGACGAATGGCTCCTCTACGTCCCCCCATCCCTCGGCTACGGCGAAAAGGGCGCCGGCCCCATTCCGCCCGGCGCGGTGCTGGTGTTCAAGCTCGAATTGATCGACGTCCTGCCCGACGCGAGTTCGGTGGGGCGGGCCTGAAGGCGGCTAGTTCGCGTGCAGGCGCATCTTGCGCGCCGCGTTCGCCAACGCCTCGAGCGTCACGAAGCGCGGGCGCACGCCGGGCGCCAGCGCGGCGGTCGCGCCGGGTTGGCCGGCCTCTCCCAAGTTTCCCAGTCCGGCCAGCTTCGCCCAGAACGCGGTTTTATGGAAGTCCGCGTACCTGGTGGACATGTAGGGGGTCGCCGGGACAAATTCGCTCACGTCCGCGACGAGCGGAAAATACGGCAGCCACAGGGGCGTGTTCCAATTGTCCGGTGAGCCGGTCCCGGAAAATTGCGTCCAGTAGTCGATCATGGTCGCCGAAAGGCGCCGCTCGGCGGGCGTCAGCGGCAGCAGGGTTCGGGTGAAGCTGTCGCCCAGGAAGGGCAGTTCGAACTCGTGGGCGGCGCCGTAGGGGAATGATACCGGCGGCAGGAAATCGTCCGGGCAGTGTTCATCGGCGAACTCGTAAGCGTAGACGGGCGTGCCGAGCGCCAGAAGGTTGTCGCTGACCACCGCCGTGGTGGCGAACGCCGCGTCGGTCGCCATGGCCGAAGCCGCCAAGTCGGGGCTTGCGTAGTTGGCGAGCGGATACTTGGCCAGGACGCGCGCCGTGTCGGCCCCGAGGCCGACTTCGGAAAGCGTCGCCTCCACGAAGAAGGGGTACTCGTCCGCGGTCAGCGGGCCGCCGGAGAGATCGAAGAGTTCGGCGATGAACAGGCGAAATTCGTCGTGATTGGTCCCCTGGACGATGGGGACATGCGTGTACTTCTGGGCCAGGAGCGCGTCGAGCGGCGCCTGAGGCAGGATCGTCCCATCGACGGTCAGTCCCCCCGCGATCGCCGTGATGCCGCCGGGCGACGGCGCGGCCAGGATCTTCTTGACCGAGACGGCGCGCAGGCAGGCGGTGTCGGCCGGGTCGCATCCCACGTTGGCGGCGAACGTATTGCCGTTGGCGAGGGCCGTGGCCAGCGTCTGGACCTGGATGAAGACGTAGGAGCCGCTTTCGATGAGCGCGCCCTGGAAGAGGCCCTTCGATCCGGGGGAGACAAGGTGCGTCACCACGCTCGCCCCGCCCGCCGACTGCCCAAGAATGGTGGTGTTGCGCGGATTGCCGCCGAACGCGGCGATATTGGCCCGCACCCATTCCAGCGCCGCGCGCTGGTCCATGATGCCGTAGTTCACCTGGGGATGCGGCTCGGCGCTCAAGCCCGTCGTGGTCAGGAAGCCGAGGGCGCCGAGCCGATAATTCAAGGTCACGGCAACCCGGCCGTGTTCCACCCATTTTTTCAGATTGTAGTCGTCGCTTTCTCCGCTGCTGAATCCGCCGCCGTGAAACCACACCATGACCGGCAGATTCGCCTTTGGGCTCGCGTTTTTCGGCACAAAGACGTTGAGGAACAGGCAGTCTTCCGTGGTGCTCGCGATGCCGACGGAGCCTCCGAGTTGCGGGCAATGGTTGGCGAACTTGGTGGCGTCCAGCGTCCCCGACCAGGGTGTGGGCGCTTGCGGCGGTTCCCAGCGGAGCGGCCCCACCGGCGGCGCGGCGTAGGGGATGCCGCGGTAGGCGTCCATGTCGCCGATCTTGAGACCTTCAACCGTTCCAGCGGGTGCGACGACGATCGGATGGTGGGCTGCGGCGGGGTCCGGCGCGCTCTGGGCGGCGACCGGCGTTTGCGGGTATTCTTGGCCTGTTGTCGACGCGGCGGCGGAAGCAAGCGGACTGGCCGCGATCAAGAGGCCGGCAAGCAATGAGAGACGCTGGGCGATCATGGTTCGGATGCTCCCCTATCCGATGGCGGTCACCGCCAAGATGACATCGCGCGCGCTGGGCGGCAAGCGCGACGGCCGGGGAATTCAGGTGACATGAATTCAGGTGACGCGAGCCCTTTTTGCCAGGGAATGCCGCGGCGGGGTCCGGCGTAGTGGGCGTTCGGCCGCCACCAGCCTCTCCAGCGCCCAGGCCGCCGCTTCGCGGACCACCTCGCTGGCGTCGCCCAGCCGCGCGCGGGCCGCGTCGGCGAGGGATGGATCGCCGGAATTGCCGATGGCGTAGAGTACGTTCCTAACCAGACGGTCGCGGCCGATGCGTTTGACCGGGCTGGCCGAGAAGAGAGTGTGGAAGGCGGCGTCGTCCAGGGCGGCCAGATCGGCCAGGGCGGGAGCGCGTAGGGCGTCGCGGGCGGCAAGGCGCGTTTCGGCCGCCACGCTGGCGAATTTGTTCCAAGGGCAGACGGCCAGACAGTCGTCGCAGCCGAACACGCGGTTGCCCATGGCGGCGCGGTATTTCAGCGGCATCGGCCCGGCGTGTTCGATGGTGAGGTAGGACAGGCACGCCCGCGCGTCGAGTTGATAGGGCGCCACGAAGGCGTGGGTGGGACAGATGTCGAGGCAGGCGCGGCATGAGCCGCAGTGATCCGCCTCGGGCGGGTCGGGGGGCAGATCGAGGCTGGTCAGAATGGCGCCGAGAAACAGCCACGACCCGAAGTCCCGCGACACCAGATTGGTGTGCTTGCCCTGCCAGCCCAGGCCGGCCCGCTCCGCCAGGGGTTTTTCCATCAGGGGCGCGGTGTCGACGAACACCTTGACTTCACCGCCCAGGCGCCGCGCCACCTGGCCGGCCAGGGTTTTAAGCCGCCCCTTGATCACTGCGTGGTAGTCGCGGCCCTGGGCGTAGACCGAGATCGCCGCCCGGCCGGGCCGGCGCGTGGCTTCGAGGGGGTCCGCCTCCGGCCCATAGTTCATGCCGAGCACGATGGCCGAGCGGGCGTCCTTCCACAGGGCGTTGGGATGGCTTCGGCGCGCCGCCGTCGTCTCCATCCACGCCATGGTTCCGTGACGGCCGGCAGCGATGAACGTCTCCAGCCGGGCCGCCGCCGGCCAGGGATCGACGGCGGAAGCGAAGCCGCAGGCATCGAAGCCCAGCGCGGTCGCGGCGGCCCGGATCGCCGCCTTCGGATCGTCAGAAGTCCAGGTCGTCATAATGGCTCGCCGGAGCGAGGCCAGGCCAGCGGTCGCTCAGGATGGCCCGGAAGGCCGGCCGCGACTTGACCTTCATGTACCAGGTCTTGACCGACGGAAAATCGCGCCAGGGAACGTCGCCGAAATAGTCGAGCACGGAGACGTGCGCCGCCGCCGCGAAATCGGCCAGGCTGAGGCGTTTTCCGGCCAGCCAGTCGCGCGCCTGGAGCAATTTTTCCATGTAGACGAGATGAATCCGCAGGGCTTCGCGCCCCTGACGCATGTTGTAGAGGTCGGGCGCGCCCATCTTCAACAGGCGCTTCTCCAGTTTTTCGTGCAGCAGATAGGCGTTGACCTCGTTGTCGAACTTGCGGTCGAACCATTGCATCAGCCGTCGCGCCTCGGCGCGGTCGGCCGGCTCGGTCCCCATCAGGGCCGGTTCGGGCGCCACGTCCTCCAGATACTCCAGGATGGCCCGCGCTTCGCAGATTGCGACCAGTTCGCCGCCCACCTTCTCCACCAGCACCGGCGTCACCCCCGAGGGGTTGAGGGCGATGAAGGCCTTGGGCTGTTCCCAATAGCGCACCACCACCTCCTCGAACGGCAGCCGCTTTTCAGCCAGGGCGAGGCGGACCTGGCGCGACGCCGGGTCTAGGGGGAAGTGATGCAGGGTTCGCACGAGGCTCATGGCGCGCGTCGAGCTATAGCCAAATCCGGCCGCCGAACAACGCCCGCCGCGGTTAAGGGCGCGTTGACCTCAAGAATCGTCCGTCCCCTCATGGAATTCCGGGAAAGCGCCGACGTGGGGTTCGGCCCGGCCTCGGGGATCGGGGTGGACAATGATTTCGGCGGCGGGGAAGGCGGACAATACGCGCTTTTCGGCCGCCACCACCGCCTGGTGGGCGGCGACGAACGAAAGGTCGGGGTCGAGGTCGGCATGCAGCTGGATATGGACGATGGGACCGGAGGCGCGGGTGCGCAGTTGATGCACGTTGTTGATTCTGGGATCCTCGGTGATCAGCGCCACGATTTTCTCGCGGGCGTCGTCGGGTAGCTCGCGGTCCATCAGTTGGTTCGAGGATTCGCGGAACACCGCCACCGCGCCCCACAACAGCAGGATCGCCACCGCCAGCCCGGCCGCGGCGTCCAGACTCTTCCAGCCGAAAGCGACCGCCGCGCCGATGCCGGCCAGGGCGATGAGATTGGACGCCAGGTCGGCCAGATAGTGAGTGCGGTCGGCCGACACCGCCACCGAGGCGGTTCGCCGAAGCAGCCTGGTCTGGGCGGCGATCAGCGCGGCGGTCATCGCCGTGGACACCGCCATCACGCCGATCGCCCAACCTTCGCGTTCGATGGGGCGAGGGGTCAGGATATGGCGGATGGCCTGCTGGCCGATCAGGGCCGCCGAGGCGAACACCAGGCCGGCCTGGATCAGGCTGGCGAACGCCTCGGCCTTGCCGTGGCCGTAGCGGTGCTCGGCGTCCGGCGGCGCGGCGGCGTAGCGGACGGCGAAAAAAGTGGCCAGGGAGGCGACGAGGTCCAGCCCCGAATCGGCCATCGAGGCCAACAAGGCCACCGATCCGCTCGCCAGCCAGACCACCGCCTTGATCGCCACCAGCACGGTGGCGGTGGCCACCGACAGCAGGGTCACCCGCCGGGTGAGGGCGGCGCTCTGCGCCGGAGTCAAAGGGGAGGAGCCCATCGCGCCAGCTTATCGCGATCGGCCCGGCGGCTACAGGGTGAATGAATCGCGTGCGGGGCGGTCAGGCCTCTTGCAGGGCGCGCGGACCGACATAGCGCGACCCCGGACGGATCAGCCGGCCGCCGGCGACCTGCTCGCGGGCGTGGGCGATCCAGCCGGCGACCCGGCCCATGGCGAAGACGCCGGTGAAGGCGCCGGGCGGGAAGGCGAGGGCTTCGAGCAGGAGGGCGGTGTAGAGCTCGACATTGGTCTGCAGCGAGCGATCCGGCTTGCGCTCGCGCAGAACCTCCAGGGCGGCGGCTTCCACCGCCTCGGCCAGGGCGAACCTTCCTGGCAAGGCGTTCGAGGCCACGCCCAGAGCCGCCACGACCCGTTTGAGGGCGTCGGCGCGCGGGTCGCGCACCCGGTAGACCCTGTGACCAAAGCCCATCAGGCGGTCGCCGCGATCGAGCGCCGCCTCCAGCCAGGCGCGGGCGTTTTCCGGCGCTCCGACCGCGCCGAGCATCTCGATGACCGGCCCCGGTGCGCCGCCGTGCAGGGGGCCTTTGAGGGCGCTCAGGCCCGCCAGCACCGCCGAGGTCAGGCCGGCGCGGGTCGAAGCCACCACCCGGGCGGCGAAGGTCGAGGCGTTGAGCCCGTGGTCGGCCACGGTGACCAAATAGGCGTCGAGGGCCGCGATTTCGGCGGGCGATCCTGGACGCCCGCGCGTCATGCGCAAAATGTCCGCCGCGTGACCGGCGGCGGGGTCGGGGGCTACCGCCGCCTCGCCGGCCCGAGCGCGGATCACCGCGGCGGTGAACACCGCCGGCGCCGCGGTCAGCCTCAGGGCAAGCGCCAGATCGTCGCCGTCGGCCAGCCGCGCGGTCAGGGCGCGCACCGCCTCGAACGGGTTGCGGGTCAGAAGCTCGCCGTCCAAAGCGGCCACCTCGGAAAAGACCGCCGCCCGCGCCGCGCCAAGGCCGCGGCCCAGGTCGCGGGGCAGGTCATCGAAGAAGCCGGCCCACAAAAGGGCCGTCACCGCTTCGAAGGTCCAGCCGGCCAGCGCCTCGAGATCGTGGCCACGAATCAACAGTCGGCCCGCCTCGCCGTCCACGTCGGAGAGCACCGTCTCGGCGGCCACCACGCCTTCCAGCCCGTTAACCCCGTCTCGCATCGCCGTTCCCCTTGAAACCAATTTCCGGAGATGCAAGGTTTTGATGGAAAATCAAGATTGATCAATTTAATCAATATGACGCCCATGTCCGATTGGTTGACTGCGGAGCAGGCGATGGCCCGGCTGGGCGTCCGGGCGCAGACCCTGTACGCCTATGTTAGCCGCGGGCGGGTCCACGCGGAGCCCGATCCGCGCGAGCCTCGTCGGCGGCGCTATCGGACCGGCGACATCCTCGCCCTGGCGGTGCGCAAGGCCCGTGGCCGGAAGGTCGCAGACGTGGCCGAGGGCGCCATCGCCTGGGGCGAACCGGTCCTGACCTCCAAGATCACCACCGTGGTGGACGGCCGGCTCTACTATCGTGGGCGCGACGCCGTCATGCTGGCGCGGACCGAGACCTTCGAGGGCGTGGCGCGCTTGCTGCGCGGGGGCGGCGTGGCGATCGAGAGCCGGTTTCGCGCGCCGGCCCCGGGCGCCTCGACGATGCGCGCCCGCGCTTTCGCCGCCCTGGCGGAGCGCGCCGCCGCCGACGCACCGACCCATGGCCGTGATTTCGGCGCCCTAAGGGCCGAGGCGGCCACCCTGCTCGATGTGATCTGCGACGCGATGACCGGCGCCACCGAAGGCGGGGCGATCCACGAACGGCTCGGCCGAAGCTGGGGGTGCGGTCGCGGCGGCTGCGACCTCATTCGCCGGGCGTTGGTGCTGCTGGCCGACCACGAACTCAACGCCTCCACCTTCGCCGCCCGCGTCGCCGCCTCGACCGGCGCTTCGCTCGCCGCCTCGGCCCTGGCGGGCCTGGCGGCGCTTTCGGGCCCGTCGCACGGCGGCCTCGCCGAACGCGTGAAGATCCTGGCCCTGGAGGCGCGGCGCCTGGGCGCGGGCGAGGCGGTCGCCGCTCGCCTGGCCCATTGGCCTTCGCCGCCCGGTTTCGGCCACCCTCTCTACCCCGAAGGCGACCCCAGGGCGCGCGCGCTTCTCGAAGGCTTCGCGCCTTCGCGATCGCTCGAACTTCTGGGCGAGACGGTCGAGGCCGCCACCGGCGAGCGAGCCAATATCGATTTCGCTCTGGCCGCCCTGTCGGAGACACTCGTCCTGCCGGACGACGCGCCCTTCGCTCTCTTCGCCGTCGCCCGCTGCGCCGGCTGGACCGCCCACGCCCTCGAACAGATCGCCACCGGCGCCCTCATCCGCCCCCGCGCGCGCTATGTGGGGGAGAAGCCGGGGTTTTGACGGCAATACATGGGCGCCGCTATCAGCCGCCCTCGCCCGTCGCCAGCCAACGGGCGCAGTCGCCACCCAGCTTCTCCACCGCCATGCGTTCATAGGCGGCGCTGTCTTCCGGTGTGAGGACATCGCGCCAGCGGCCGTTGTTCCCCTTGTTGATGAAGGTCGCGGCGCCGCCGTCGAAAATGGCGCCGCCGAGGGGCGCGACCGCGTCGGCGCGCGACTTCATGTATTCGAACGAGCAATGCTCGATGACCGTCGGCCAGCGCGCTTCGGCGATATCTATGTCGAGGAAGGCCGCGACGCGCCGCATCTCCCCCGCCAGATCGGCTTTTAAGGCGTTGAAATGGAGCAGCAGGACATTTGGCAGATGGCGCGCGGCCCACCAGCTTGCGATGTTTTCCCAAAACGACCAGATCGGGAAGCCGTCCTGGCCCAGCCAGGCGCGGAAATATCGCCGGATGTCCGGGTCGGGCGGCCCGATGGGTGGGCCGACGCGGCCGGGCGTATCGTTCAGAAGCTCGTACCACAGGGCGTTAGCCGCCGCGTGGTGATGATAAAAGCTCATGAGCACATCGCGGCCGTCGCGGCCGACATAGATGTATTTGGCCTTGGGCGAGAAGACCAGGGCGTCGAGCGGCAGGTGGGTCTTGACGATTCTCCGGTGCGACTGGGCCTCCAGCGCCGCCAGCTTGACGTCCTTGGGCGGGACCCTCAGGTCCACCCAGGGCGAGATCTCGCCGATCGGCACATCCGGATCGCCGTCGAACACCAGCTGGCCGACGATCTGCTGCAGCCACGTCGTTCCGGATTTGGCGTAGGTGGCGATGACGATGTCGCCCTCGCGGAACCGGAAGTCGTTCCACACCGTCGAATCCATGTGATGGTTCATCAGCTCGCGCGTCTTGCGCGGCCAAGCGACAGCGGTATCGGTCATGTGGTTTCTCCCTCCCGCGGCGACACCTTACCCGGGCGGCGGCGCCATCTTCAAGGCGGCGACGGCGGCCGATCGTGAGCCGAAGCCTTGCCGGTATTCGCCGCGCCGCGATCCCTGGCCCAAAGCCGATCGACCGCCGCCCGGGGGTCGCCCTTCAGCCCGCGCCGGATCAGCGAAATCCCCTGCAGCGCTATCTCCCGGCCGCGAAGGAATCGCGACCGCCAAGCATAGCCGACGGCGTATTCGGAACGGTCGGTGAGCGTATCGCCCCCTTCCGCATAGGTGGTGACGACGGCGACCGGCAGGCGCCCCTCGCCGTCGCCCTTGGCGTGCGCCCGCTCCAAAGCCCGCTCCAATCCAGGGCCGATCCAGTCCGCCTCGATCCGTGGGCGCGCCGCGACGATGTCCACCGGGCGATCCAGCACGTCGGTCGGGAAGACGAAATGCTGGGACTGGATGGCCTGGTTCGGCTGCAGGGCGCGCAGGGCGACCTGGCGGCCCGTGGCGTCGGCCGATCCCACCATCACGAACGCCGCGTGAGCCCGCGCCTCGGCCGCGCTCTGGCTGTCGGCCGCCGCGTGTTCTCGGTGGGCGTCCCAGTAGCTGAGGCCCGCGATCGCCACCGCCAGCACGCCCGCCGCCTCGCCGATGGTCAGCCATGACAGGCGGCCCTTGCGGCGCCCCGGCGGCGGCGCGGAGTCACCCACGGCGGGCGACGGCGGCGGAGGTGTCGGCATACTGGCCACCCCTGCGGTAGCGGTAGAGATAGGTGGCGACGATCGGCTCCAGCGCGCTCGCCGCCACGCCCAGATCGGCCAGTCCCGGCGCGCCGGGCGAGACCACGTTGTCGGCGCGCAGTATCTCCACCTGATCGGTGGTGAGGGCCGGCGCGAAGGGCGTCGCCGCCGCCACTATGTCGCCGGCAAGGCCCAACAGCTTGGCGGCGGCGAACGGGATGGGGACGAGCGCCCGTGGTCGGCGGATCTCCTTCAACAGCAGCTCCATCAGGTCGCGGAAGCTGTAGACCGTCGGGCCGCCCAGTTCATAGGTTCGCCCGGCCGCGAGCGGGTCTTCGATGGCCTGGGCGACCGCGGCCGCCACGTCGCCCACGAACACCGGCTGGAAGCGCGTCCGGCCGCCGCCGATCAGCGGCAGCGCCGGCGAGCCCATGGCCATGGCGGCGAAGCGGTTGAAAAAATGATCGTCGGCCCCGAACACCACCGAAGGGCGCAGGATGACCGCCTCGGCGATGGCCTCTCGCGTCGCCGCTTCGCCGGCCGCCTTGGAGCGAGCGTATTTCGCCGGCGATCGCGGATCGGCGCCCAGCGCCGAAACGTGGGCCAAGCGACGGACGCCGCGCGCCTTGGCGGCCAGCGCCACCCGCCCCGCCCCTTCCACATGCAGGTCGGCGAACCTCTGGCGCCCGGATTCGTAAAGCACTCCGACGGCGTTGACGCAGGCCTCGGCGCCGTCCAAGGCGCGGGCCACCGAGTCGGCGTCACGGACGTTGGCCTGGACGACCTCGATCTGCCCCACGTCGCCCAGCATGGGCAGACGGTAGCCTCGCCCTGGCCGCCGCACCGCGATGCGCAGGCGAAAGCCGCGTTTGGCCAGGGCGCGCACGATCTGGCTTCCCACGAAGCCCGAACCGCCGAACACCGTCACCAAGCCCTTCATCGACGGTCCTTCTTCGCCCCGCGCGGGGCGCCGGCCACCGGATAGACGAGGCCTCTCCGCGGTGCAACTTGGCCGCGGCGGGGCTCCATTGACGATGGGCGGAGGGCGCCCTATGCGTCCCGGCCTCGCGCGCTTGGGGTTGAAGCGTCGGCGAGCCCAGGTGGCGGAATTGGTAGACGCGCTGGCTTCAGGTGCCAGTGGCTTAACGGCCGTGAAGGTTCGAGTCCTTTCCTGGGCACCAGTCTTTCCTCGGCGCGAGTTCCTTTCCTGGGCGCTTGTTCCGGGCGGTGCGAAGACCTAAATCGGCCCTCACGCGAACCCGAGGTTAAGACCCTGGGGCGCACCAGAGCGCCGGCGCGGCTTTCGCTCCGCCGCCCGTATCGCCGGAGTTGTCGATTTCCCTTGGCCAGCCATCTGCATCACGGCGACCTGCCCGACGGCCTGTTTACAGGCGCCGCGTCGGTGGCGGTCGATTCGGAGACCATGGGGTTGAGGCTTGGCCGCGATCCCCTGTGCGTGGTGCAACTCTCCGCCGGCGACGGCGAGGCGCATATCGTGCAACTTCGTCGCCCCGCCTATGACGCGCCGAACCTGAAAAACCTCCTGGTCGACCCCGGCGTCCTCAAGATCTTTCACTTCGCGCGGTTCGACGTGGGCATGTTCCAACGCTGCCTGGGCGTGGTTGCGGCCCCGGTCTATTGCACCAAGATCGCCTCGAGACTGGCGCGCACCTACACCGATCGGCATGGGCTCAAGGACGTCACCCGCGAACTGCTGGGAATCGACCTTTCCAAGGCGCAACAAAGTTCCGATTGGGGCGCCGCCCAACTTTCGCCCGAACAACTGGCCTATGCCGCGTCCGACGTTCTCAGCCTGCACGCGCTGAAGGCCCGCCTCGACGCCATGCTGATCCGCGAGGGACGTATGACCCTGGCCCAGGCCTGTTTCGACTTCGTGCCCCATCGCGCCGCCCTGGACGTCGCCGGTTGGGAGGAGGTGGACATTTTCGCCCATGGCTAGCGTGACCCCGCCCTTTACCGCCGGCGCCCGTGAAAATCCGCCGGCGTCCCGTGCGCCGCGCGGCAAGGCGCGCGCCCACAGTGTTCTTGTCCATGTTCTGCGCTGGCTGCTGCCGGCGATCATGGTGGCGGTGGTCGCGACCCTGGCGGGGCTGGTCGCGATCCACGCCATCAAGCGCCAGGCGGCGGCGCACAAGGACGCCACGACTCCCATCCGAATGGTCAACCCGCACTTTTTCGGGCGCGACAACCAGGGCCGCGCCTTCACCCTGGGCGCCCGCCAGGCCGCCCGTGACGAGCAGTCGTTCCAGGTGGTTCTGCTGTCCTATCCGGCGGTCACCATGGACGTCGATGGTCCCCACCCATCGACCCTCACCGCCGATACCGGTGTCTATCACGAAGACACCCGCATCCTTTATCTGAAGGGTCACGTCCGCGCCGACAACTCCAAGGCCTCGACCTTCGCCACCGACGAAGCGGTCGTGAACACCCGGACAGGAGTGGTGAACGGCGCGAGCGCGCTTTCCAGCCGCACGCCGGTGGGCGATGTGAAGTCGGGAAGTTTCGATGTCTACGACAAGGGCGATCGAGTAATCTTCAAGGGCGGCGTTCACGCGCGCCTCAATCAGCACTAGGGCTTGCCACAGCCGGGGCGAGGAGAGGTTTTGGCGGCATGATCGGAGGAACCGCGATAAGTGGCGGCGCGACAGGCCCGGCGCTGTTTGCGGCGGCGCTGCTCGGCGCCGCGCTCGCCAGCGTCGCGTCGGCGCAGGTGGACACCCGCTCGAAAGCGCCCATCGACATTACCGCCAATCAGGCGGAGGTGATCAATTCCAAATGTCTGGCTGTCTGGCGCGGGGCCGCCGAAGCGCTGCAGGGTCAGGCGCGCCTGAGGGCCGACACCATCAGCGTCTATTCAACGCCAAAGGGCGTGGGGGCCAACGGCCAGCCGGCCTGCGGCGGGGCCGATCGGATCGTCGCCGACGGCCATGTCTATTATGTAACGCCGCAACAGAACGCCCGCGGCGATCACGCGGTCTACTCGCAACGCGCCGACGAGATCGTCATCACCGGCGATGTCGTCGTCGTCCAGGGCAAGGATGTGGCGCGCGGCGACAAGCTGACCCTCAAGGTAGCCTCCCGCGAGGCCAAACTCGAATCCGATACCGTCGGGGCCGGCAAGCCGGGCCGCGTCCGGGCCGTCTACTATCCCAACCCAACCGGCCCCGCCGCCGCCGGCCAGCCCGCCGAGTCGGCCAGACCATGAGGGGCCGGGCATGAACGAGGTTTCGGCGCCCCCGACCCTGGCCGCCGCCCGCGCCGCGCCGCTCGTCGCCCAGGCCGGCGGCCTGATCGTCGATCGCATCGGCAAGTCCTTTCGCCGCCGCCCGGTGGTCAAGGGGGTCAGCCTGCATTTGGCCCGCGGCGAGGTGGCCGGCCTGCTCGGCCCCAACGGGGCAGGCAAGACCACCTGCTTCTATATGATCACCGGCCTGATCGCCGCCGACTACGGGACCATCTATCTCGATGGCGAGGACATCACCAATCAGCCGATGTATCAGCGCGCCCGCCTGGGCCTGGGTTATCTGCCGCAGGAGACTTCGATCTTCCGCGGCATGACGGTGGAGCAGAACGTCATGGCGGTGGTCGAAATGCGCGAGGCGAGTCGCGACAAGGTCCGCGCCGTCACCGCCCAACTGCTGGAGGAGCTTCATATCGACCACCTGCGCGCGTCGCCGGCGGTTTCGCTGTCGGGGGGCGAACGCCGGCGGGTGGAGATCGCCCGCGCCCTGGCCAGCGAGCCGGCCTTCATGCTGCTCGACGAGCCCTTCGCCGGCATCGACCCGTTGGCCATCGCCGACATCCGCGATGTGATCGGCTATTTGCGCGGGCGCGGCATCGGCATCCTGATTACCGACCACAATGTTCGCGAGACCCTCGACATCATCGACCGCGCCTCGATCATTCACGCCGGCGAGGTGCTGTTCGAGGGCTCGCCGGACGAGATCCTCGCCAATCCAGAAGTGCGCCGGGTCTATTTGGGCGATCGGTTCAACTAGCGGGATTGGCGCTCGCGTAGGTGTGACCGTCGCCCGGTCGCTGACGCTTGACACCTTCTGGGTCCCGGCGCGTTGATAGGGCATGCAAGTTCAGGTTTCCGGCAAACACGTCGATGTCGGCGAGGCCCTGCGCACGCGGGTCGGCGACGAACTCAAGGGAAGCATCGGAAAGTATTTCGAACGCGGCGGCGACGCCGACGTGGTGGTCAGCCGCGACGGCCACGGTTTTCGGGTCGATTGCGAGGTGACCCTGGCCTCGGGGCAGACGCTGCAGAGTCACGGCCTTGGCGGCGACGCCCACGCCGCCTTTGGGGCCGCCTTGGCCAAGGTCGAGACGCGGATCCGGCGCTACAAGCGCCGCCTCAAGAGCCATACGGTCGCGGCCAGCGCCAAGGCGGCGGAGACCGCGTCTCTCTATGTTCTCCGCGCCCCGGCGGGCGAGGCCGACGATGACCTGTGGGGAGCCGACGACGATCACGCGCCGCCCGCCGCCATGATCATCGCCGAAACGGTGGCCACCCTGAAGACCATGACCGTTTCGATGGCGGTGCTGGATTTGGATTTGACCGATTCTCAAACGATCGTGTTCAGGAACGCCGCGCACGGCGGTTTGTCGGTGGTATACCGGAGGTCCGATGGCAATATTGGCTGGATCGATCCCGAGCGGACTAAGACCGTCAACGGTCGCGCCTCGTAAGAAGGCCGACGGCGCGGCTTTCGACGCGTCGTTGGCGCAACGGTCGTCGGACAGGCAGCTGGGGGCTACTTCTCATGAGCGCTCCTTTTCGCCGATGATCATCGGGGATTTGCTGGATGGCGGATCGATCGCCCCGCGAGTCAGCGCGGCCAGCAAGCGGCAGGCCCTGTCGGTCGTCGCCGAAATCGCCGCCCGCGCCTTCGCTCTGAAGGCCCCTCGGGTGTTCGACGCCTTGATGGAGCGCGAAGCGGTCGAGGCCACCGGGGTCGGTCACGGCGTCGCCATCCCTCATGCCGATGTCGCCGGCCTCGACCGGATGCGGGCGGTTTTCCTGCGTCTCGAGGCTCCGGTGGAATTCGACGCGGTCGATGACGAGCCGGTCGATCTGGTATTCGCCCTGCTGGTCCCCGAAGGCGCGGGGCCCGAACACCTTCTGGCCCTGGCCCGGATATCGCGCTGTCTGCGTCAGCCGAATCTGCGCCAACAACTGCGCGGCGCCCGAGGCGGGGACGCCATCCATGCCCTCCTTACCCAGGAAACCCGCGCGTCGGCGGCCTAGCGGGATTTAGTGCACCGACACCGGCGCCAACTCGTGCGCCAGAGCGACGGCCACGGCGGAGTCCTTGTCGCCCATGACCGCCAAGCGCGCGCCATCGGCGCGATGGACCGCGTAGAGGGTCTGATTGGGTTGAAGATCGAAACCGCGGATCAGGTCCACCGGAGTGTCGGCGATGATCTCGGCCGCCTTGACCGGCCGCACATAGACCAGATCCGGCGCGCCCAGGGCCGCGAAGTCTTCGGACGACAGAACAGGTGTCAGCACGATCATCTCCTGAATACCCAACGCTTGATCAGGCCGCTTGGTTCAGTCGAGCATTCGGGGCGCCAGCGAATTGCGGCGGTGGCCTTGCGACCTAATAGGATATTTGCTCGAGCGGGCCTTGGGTTCACGACACAGGTGGCGATCGCCGCGCCGCGGTGCAAGAGGCGTCGATGAGCGTCCGGCGCGGCTTTCTCGTCTCGATCCGGAAAAGGCCGCCCGGGTTACCGGACGGCCTTTGTTGGTGGAGCTAAGCGGAGTCGAACCGCTGACCTCTTGTCAGCGCTTGCCTATGCCCCCGGCTTTCCTCGACGGTCATAGGCTATCACTTTTCTCCTGATAAATCGGACCATTAGGCCAAAATCAGCCGCCCGGCGTTTCCCTGTGTAGCCTGGGCTTGTTCCGATTTTCCTTGCTTCCCTGCTTCCCCACTGCTACCCCAATGGCAATCGAACATCTGACCTTGGGGAAGCAGCATGGCCACGCACAAACTAACCGATGGATACGTCAAGAGCCTCGAAACCGACGGCCGGGATCGGGTGATCTGGGATGAGGCCCTGCCCCGTTTTGGGCTCCGGGTCACTCCGGCCGGCCGCCGGATTTATCTGGTCCAGTACCGGGCCAAGGCCGGCCCGGGCGTGCCTTCCGTCACCCGTAAGGCGAGGATCGGCGAGCATGACGGGGACCTGTGGAACGTCACCAAGGCCCGCGCGGCGGCCAAGAAGCTTCTTGGCCCGGTGGACGGGGGCGGCGACCCGCTCGCTGAACGCGAAGCGAAGGCCGAAGCCGCCGAGCGCGCCAAGGTCGAAGCCGCCGACGCGTCCGCCAGGGCCGCCGCCGTGGCCGAGGCTCGCGAACGCGACCGCTTCGAGACCGTCGCCGAGCGCTACATCGTCCAGGCTCTGGGCGAGAAGCGCAGCGCCAGGGAGACGGCCCGGCTGCTTCGTCAAGGCCCGGCCGCCGAGTGGCACGGCCGCCACGTCGCCGCTATTCGGCGGGTCGATGTGGCGGACCTGATCGACGCCATCCGCAAGCGCTCGCCCGCCACCGCGCGGCTGTCCTATTCCGCCCTTCGTGGCTTCTTCGCATGGTGCATCGAGCGCGAACTGGTCGACGTGTCGCCATGCGATCACGTCAAGGCTCCGCCCCGGCCGCCCGCGCGAGACCGGGTACTGAGCGATGAGGAACTGGCCGCCGTGTGGAAGGGCGCGGATGCGCTCGGCTTCCCCTTCGGCCCGGTCATCAAGCTCCTGATGCTCACCGGCCAGCGCGAAGGCGAGGTCGCCGGCATGGTCTGGAGCGAAGTCGACGTCTCGGCCGCGAGCTGGATCATCCCAAAGGAGCGCACCAAGAACGGGCGCGAGCATGTGGTCGACCTGTCCGCCGAGGCCCTGGCCATCATCGAGGCTGTTCCGCGCACGGGCGAACTGCTTTTCCCGGCGCGCCGCGCCCCGGCTCGGAAGCATCCTCGCAAGGCCGGCGACACGGCCGCGCGGCCAGTTGTGGGCTTCGCGGCGGCCAAGCGCCTCCTCGACAGCGACACGGCTCGCAAGACGAAGGACCCGCTTCCCACGGCCGGGCTCGCGCCCTGGCGGCTGCATGACCTTCGCCGGACGGCCGCGACAGGCATGGCCGGGATGAGCTTCCCGCCTCACGTCGTCGAGCGGGTTCTCAATCACGCCTCCGGCGTCACGGGCGGCCTCGTGGGCGTCTATCAGCGGCACGAGTATCGACCCGAGCGCAAGGCCGCCCTGACGGCCTGGGGAACCCGTGTCGCGGCCATCATTGGCGGGGAAGAGCCGGCCTCGAACGTGCGAGCGCTCCGGGCCTGGTCGCCGCCGCTGGCGAGGCTCTCTTTCGGGATCACAACGACGCTCAACCGGCCGTCGCGAGCCTTCACGCGGACCACCACGGACCAGCGCCGGCCCGAGGCGTCTCTTCCATCGCCGAGGACCTCGAATGGATCGCTCAGCCACTGGTCGTTTTCGTCATCGTTCCGGCGCGTCGTGAACCAGAGGCCGGAAGCGGGGTCCATGCGAAAACCCGACGGCCATGTCACCCCGTCGGCGTCGGGCTCCGGCGCCCGCGCCGGCGCGACGGCCGGGGCCTTGACCATGGCGGCCTCGATCGCCGCCGCAGCCTCTCGCTCGCCGAACCCTTTCGGCCAGGGGTCCGCCAGGTCCCATCCGTCCCGCACGGCCGGCGGCAGCGCGACCACGCCCACGGAAGCGGCGCCGGCCGCGCGCGCCGCTTTGGCGACGGCCCTGGCCGCGTCCCGGCCGGCCGCGTCCGCGTCCGGCCAGATCACCACCGTCCGGCCGGCCAGGGGAGCGAAGCTCGCTCTTCCGACCGCCTTGGAGCCGCCCGGCCAGGTCGCCACCACGAACGCGGGAAAGCGCTCGCTCGCCGCGTCCGCCGCCTTCTCGCCCTCGACCACCAGCACGGGAGCCGAAGCCCGCTCGACGAGTGCCTGGAGCCCGAAGAGCGGGCGGGGAGCGTCGAAGGCTTCCCACGTCCAAGCCGGTCCTCGCCCGGCATCGCGCCAAGTGAGCGGGCGGATTTCCTTGCCGGCCAGGGTGTCGAAGCGCGCGGCATATCCGAGCAGCTCGCCAGCACTCGACCGATAGGCCCAGAGCCTGGACGGCGCGCCGAGTTTCGGGTGGGCCGGCGGCGGCGCGGACGATGGAACGGGCGCGATCTGCCGACCTTTGGGCCTGGCGCTCGCCCGGCCGCGTCCGCCACCCGCGCCCCGTACCTCCCTGGCCACGCGATCGAAGGGAGTGTCGCTCACTGAGCCCACCCTCCCGCCGCCCGCCTTCTGAACCGAACGCCCTCGCCGGCGCGCTCGCCAGGGATCGGGAGCACGTCCGCATCGTCGAAAACGTCTCGGATGGCGTAGTGGTGCAGAAACATCGACCGCGGAAGACGGCCGGCCTCATTCAGCTTGATATCCTCGACGCTTAGCCGGGCTCGTTTGGCCAGCTCCTCGACCGGCCAATCGAGCAAGCCCCGGGCGGCTCGACACTGCGAAGGGGTGAACAGCTCCTCGACCTTCACGTCGAGTTGCCGCCTCATGGCTGCGGCTCGTAGGGATCGACGCCGAGCGCGTCGGCCAAGCGTTCCGCCGCCGTGCGCTGATCGACGCCCGCGAGGAAGGCGGCGAGGCTCACCAGGTCGCCGCCCCGGTCGCCCGTGGCGAAGTCGCCCCATTTGCCCGAGGCGATGTTCACCTTGAAGCTCCCCGCCTTGCGATCGGGTCGCAAGGGATTGCGGGCCACCCATTCCGCGCCCTCGCGCCGGCCATCGGACAACAGGCCCCGAAGGATGGCCTCGCCGTTGGCCAGAGCGGCTGCCTTCACCCGGTCGAAGTCGATCCGGCCTCTCCGATTGGAGGGGTTCACGATACGGCCCCCGGGCGCTCTGAGGTCGAATGGCGCTTTCGGGCGTCGAGCCAAGCCGCGAGGTCGGCCGGGTCATAGGCCACACGGGTTCCGATCTTGATGAAGGTCGGCCCGTCGCCCGTCAGGCGCGCCTTGTTTAGGAACGAGACTGAGACACCGAGGCGCTGCGCGGCCTCTGTGACACTGAGCACGCGAAAAGGATCAACCATGGGAATTCGCTCCGAATACCGGCAAGTGAGAAATGCGGTTTTCGGCAGCGACCCCCGGCTTCGAGTCCGGACGCGAGCCTGGATTAACGGCCCTGGCCGTCGCGTGCAGTCCGGACGCAAGCCTGGATTAACGGCCCTGGCCGTCGCCCGCCGTCCGGACGCCCGTTGAGAGCGGTACCCGGCTCGACTTGCGAAATTCAGACACTTGGATCGGCAGCGACCCCCGGCTCAACACGCGAGTTAGGCAAGCAGCCCTGATTCTCGGGAAAACGCAAGATGCTCAGGGCCGAGGCGAAAGGACCTGAGAAGGTTGACGGGCAGACACCGCCCAGCGCGACGGCCTGAACCAAACGCCCCCGGGGAAGACGAGCCACACTAAATTCCGGCTAAGCCGTCGGTTTTGCCGCCGTTGAAGGCCGGCTCCCGAGCCAGCTTGGCGCGTAGCAGGTCTATTGGCCCACCTGGCGCGAGCAACTCCAATGGCAGTCCAAGCACCGAACAGAGGATCGCTTCGTCAATGGCGTGGCGCGAAGCGTCGATTGCCAAGCAATGCGCCGGCATGAGCTCGCACCCCTTTGATAGTTTATCGAATAGAACGTCGCCGAGACTAAGTCGATCTAAATCAATCATAGAAACATCAAGAACATGAAGATCTCCCATCTGTGATGTCCTAATGGACCCTCGTCCCTTTTGGGTTTTGTTTGCATGGAGAAAGTGCAAGAGCAATCCAAGAGTAGAATTCATCCACAAGACAAGCAATTTGCTGAAAGCTGAATCATTCAACCGGATTCCCGGCCACGCCCTCCCACCGAGGGTCGATTTTTCTGTATAACAAGCAGAGAGGGGCTGAGAGTTGAATCGAAAGTCCGTATTGAATTGTACATTCGACGAAAATGACCAAATGTTAGCGGCCTTCTTCTTAATTTCATCGGCCGCCGTGGCTGTCTTTCCCTTCTTGATCTGTCCTGCCGCGTCGGGCTCGACTGTCAGTCGCGTTTCACGTCTTGCGTCGTGCGCCCAAAGAATGGGGTAACTGGGGACCTCGCCCACACCGAGTTGTTGGACGGCAAACGGCCCTCGCGGGACACCCGACTTACCGGCGGTGTTTTCAGCGATGTCGCGATCAACCGGTCCGACTGTCGCGACCTTTGAGAGGTGCGCGATTGGCAGCCCTTCAGGTATGGGCTTAATCATCCCCGGCAACCAAACGCGATTGTGAGCTTGCAATTGGTATGCCGCCTGCGCCAGCGACAGATCGGCGACGCGATTGAGCCGCCAGGGCGTTTCACCGCTGGTCCGACCTCGCAAGCTATGGCCGACGATCTCTCCGCCAACGGCGATTGGATCGCCCCCGACTGGTCCGTCTGCTATCGTCCGGCTGTGGGGATTATGTCGATGCCGGACTATCTCGCGAGCGAGTTCCGCGCCTTCCAACTGCGTTGCGGGCCTTCGCGAAAGAACGAAGAATAATGTGTCGCTAGAGCCGCCCCCTTCCGCCTTCTCTAGAGATGACCTCTTACGTCCAACAATAATGCATTCCGCCATATCGGTATCTGCCGAAAATGCAGAATCCCTCGCGACCGGAGCAGAAATTGAACCCACGCAAATATCTTGGTATTCATTCGCGAATAGTTTACGGACCTTTCCCCATGACCCTCCGGCCAAGGCGCTCAGGGGAAGGATCAAGCCAACCTTGCCGCCATTCTTGAGTTCTCTATCAGCTAGCGCAACAAACGCGCTCGCCTCACCCGCGTTACCGTGGTAACAGGTCCCGTCTCCCAAGCTCTTGAGCCGTTTGCTCATCGCCCCTTGGGTAGACTTGTCGGTTCCGAACGCGGCAAACGCGGGATTCGTGGCCTCAGCATTGCCGCCCTCGTGATTGGTGTTCCTTGTGAACGGAGGATTCATCACAACCACATCGAACGCTCTTGGCGGAAACATTTCCTGGATGGTCCGGGATTTCGAACCAGATCCTCCCATCGACTTCGCGGTTATTTCGAAAGTGCCGATTTGTGATTGCGGGTCGAGCAGATCGAGGGCACCAAGCGCAACTCCGCCTAAAGGTTGGGCGCCAAACGCGACGGTGTGAATTGCGCTGTCGGAATAAGTCACTCGCGGATGCAGCCCCGATAACATTGACGCGGTGAGGTGGGCGGCGGCCGGGAGAACATCGCAGCCGCACACCCCCAATTCCATCGCAACCGGGTGCAACGCCTCGCTGTCGCCGCCCTCGGCCTCGTGCATCTGGCCGAGCCGCCTGTAGAGCGTGGATAGCAGCGTTCCTGTCCCGCACGCGAAGTCGGCAATGCGGAAGTTTGCGACCGTCTGTGCGTCTCCCCACCCTCCCTCGGGTGGACGGTCACGCTCAAGCAGCAGCCCGGCGAGCAACGCCGCCGCCGCCGGCGTCGTGTAGTAGGCCGCCAGGAACTTTCGATCTGCGATCAAGCGCTGGAAGACCGCCCCTGTGAGGTCATGTGATCTCATGACCCGGTTGCGAAGTAGCCGGTTTGCCGTCGCGTTAAGCGTGTCGAGAATCTGTGGGCAGGCTCCAGACGGCAGGTCGGCCAGGAGGCGCTTGGCGATGTCAAAAATCGGCCAGTAGTTCACCGCAAGAATAAGGTCCCACTCGTGCAGGACCGCCGCCCGCGCGAGTCCGCCGGGGGCACCGGCCAATGCATCCAGGGTGTTGACTTCAGCTAGGCCGCCTGGCCCTCCGGCTAGGACTTCCTGGAACAACAGGGCGTTGGCGATAATGGCGGCGACCATGCGATTGGTCTGTTCGCCTGGCTCCTGATGCAAATGATCTGAAATCTTCTTGATCGACCCCGGATGGCTTGCCGAATACCCGCCCAACAGCCCGGCAACTTCGTTGACGCCCTCGCTGAGGGCGGTCGCAGCTACGTCGATTACCGCCGGCGGAACGCTGGCCCATTGGATCATCGCGGAAAGTTCGCTCGCGCCGCCTCTGATCCATCCATGGGCCGGCCATCGCTCCGCGGTCGCCGCGCTCCGCCCGGTGAAGATCGCCAGATCGAACTCACTTGATCCCAGCGCTGCCCTCAGAACCTCGCCGCCCAACCCGGCAAAGCTATCAGGCGCGCGAAGGGCTATGCTCGAAAGAACCGTCTGGCCGGTAGCCTTGAGAACCTCGCCGAGCCTCGATAGGGCGTCGGCCTCTACGGTGAGACCTGGACTGATTTCGACCTCAACGACGACGGGAGATGTCTCAGGCTCCGACACCACGATGTCGGGACGTTTTGACGAACCCTTCAGCGCACCGGTCGGTTCGACTTGAATGATCGAGCCCGAGCTCGTCCAAAGGCGGCGCGTCCCTTGGAGCACTTCGGCCAGCGCGACATTCAACGTGTGCTCATGGATCGCCATTAGTCCTCCGCCTGCGTTTTCCCACGCGCGCGACTCAGTTGAGGTCGCCCAAACGGCTTTAGCAGATGACCAGATAAGACCCGGTTGAATTTGTGATCTTGCCGAGCGGCTGATCGTTGAAGCGGCCCACCCACCTTAAGAATCTCCATGCCCGACGGAAGGACCCCCACATCGAGGGCGCGAAGATCGCCGGAGGGGGGATGGGGAGCTTCAAGACGCGCGACCTCGCGCGGAACATTCCGTCAGTGCGGACCGGAGGTGGTAAGATGGCCCAGGGAGAACCGTGATGCTCGATCGGCTGGAGGATCGGACCGCAGAGATGCTGGATGCGGTCGAGACACTCACCGGGGAAATGCAAGACGATTTGGGCGAAATGTCCACGTGGCCGCTGCTCCAATTGCGCGAGTGGCTTGGCGAAATGCGAACGGCGCTCGATCGGCTTGACCGCGCGATCGCGGCTGCCTTTCCGTTGGCCGAACTTCAGGAACAGATAGCCGAACAGGAATCCGCCGACCGTTTCCGCGCGGAGCGAGAGCGGGTGGCCATGGCCAAGGCGGTGAAGCGGTAACGCCCCATCACGACTGAAAACAGAAATGCCGGACGGAAGGACCCCCACATGTCGGGGGCGTCGCACGCAGGAGGGGGGTGGGGGTGTCGCAGGATTGGCCGCGAAGGGAGGTGGGTTCCCTCAGCGCGCGTCCCTCGCTCGCCGTCTGGGAGCCGATCAGGCGTTCGGCCCTCCCTCGGCGTGCCCAATCAATGGGATAGCGGCCCGGCGCTGGCCGGTCGCCCGGGAGGGAAGCAGTGGGGAAGCAGCGCCGGCCGTCCGCGCCGATTCGCGCCGCCGCCGCGCAGGGAGGGAGGGGAAGCCTCACGCGCGCGAGAGCGGCCTTCGCCGCGCGGACTTAGGCTTGAAAACGGGCCAGGTCCGCCGGACAAAAGGGGCACCGATTGGACGGCCCGGGTCGCGCTGGCGGGGTGGCCCTCCGCGAAGCCGCGGGTGGTCGGCGATGCTCGATGATTTGCCATCATGGTGCGGCGCGCCCAGGACGGCAGCAAGATCAAAGGTTTGAGCCGGACCGTGAGACTTCGAGCGTGAGACTCAAGCGGGTCGCAGATCACTAAGGCTTTGATGTTTCGCAGTTTCTTCAAAGTCACCCTCGATGACCGGTGAGAGCGCGCACAGCGCCTCGGGGATCATGACCATCGGGACCTTCTTGGCGGTGAGTTCCACCTCGAAGCACCTCCGGCCGGCGCTGATGGACGTCTGGCCCGGTGGTCCCAGGCTTTGTCGGTTCCCACGGGTTCCCAATTCTCTTTTCAGAGTGGGAACCGCCCCCCGACGGATAAATGGGCCTTATTTTAATGGGTTGGAGGGGGTTCCCGCATTTCCCAGCGGTTCCCGGCCTTTTTCCGCGCTCGCGCCTCGCGGGAGGAACCGAGGCGGAGGCGCGCGCGTGTGGCTTCCCCGACCCCTCCCGGCGGCGCGGCGGGCGGGCGCTCCGGCTGCTATTTCAATAGCGGCTGCTTCCCTATTGCTTCCCCGGACCGAGATTGCGATCCGGGGAAACTCTAACCTATTGAAATGGTGGAGCTAAGCGGAGTCGAACCGCTGACCTCTTGAATGCCATTCAAGCGCTCTACCAGCTGAGCTATAGCCCCGGGGATGTTTTCCGGTTCGCGCCGGGCGCGAAGCGGCGGAAACTAGTGCGCCGACCCTCCGCGATCAAGGGCCGTCGCGCCGCGCCGCGTCAACGATCCTCCCGCCGCTTCTCGCCGGAAAGGCCGTCGATCTCGTCCTCGGGGAAAGCATCGTCTTCGTCCTCGATGAACGGCACCCCGTCGTCCTCGGCCTCCTCGACATCGTCTTCCTCGGCGAAATCGACTCCCAGACCTTCGCCCGGCGGCGGCGCGGCGCTGTCCGGCTCGTCGGCGTCGTCGTCGGCGCTCAGCGGCGGGTCGTCCACCACCGCGTCCAGTTCCGGCGCCTCGTCCGGTTCGGCCTCAAAGCCATCTTCCGTTTCGGGGGCCGGAGCCGGAGTCTGCGGCTCCGCCTCTTCCTCGGGCGCGATGGCGCGCACCCGCACGCGGCGATTGCGCAGGGCTTCTTCGGGATCGAACTCGGCGCCGCACTTGGGGCACGCCGCCGGGCGGCGGCCCAGATCGTAGAACTTGCTCGAACAGGTTGGGCAGATCTGTTTGGCGCCCAGTTCGGGATTGGCCAATGCGGCGACCTCTAGGCTGGTTTGAAGCGGCGGCTCCCTTGCCATGGCGAGAGGCCACTGTCAAAACCAATCCCCACCGCCACAAGGGCGCCTCGATGAAGCCCGACAGCTCGCCGGCGCAGGCCAAAATAGTCGCCCGCTCCGGCGCGCCCCTGCGCGGCGGCGCGCGGGCGCCGGGGGACAAGTCGATTTCGCATCGCGCCCTGATTCTGGGCGCCTTGGCGCGCGGCGACACCGAGATCGAGGGACTGCTGGAGGCCGATGACGTCGGGCGCACCGCTTCGGCCATGCGCGCCTTCGGCGCTGGGGTTGAGCAGACCGGAGCCGGGTGTTGGCGCGTGCGCGGTCGGGGCGGTCTGGCCGAACCGGCCGATGTCGTCGACTGTGGCAACGCCGGCACCGGCGCGCGGCTGATCCTGGGCGCGGCGGCTGGATACCGCCTCGCCGTGACCGTCACCGGCGACGCCTCGTTGAGAAGCCGGCCGATGAACCGCGTGCTCGAGCCTCTGGGCGAGATGGGCGCCCGATGGATTTGCCGGGCCGACGGGCGCCTGCCGCTCACCCTGGGGGGCGGCGATCTGAAAGCCGTGAGATGGCGCCTGGCGCAACCCTCGGCCCAGGTGAAGTCGGCGGTGCTGCTGGCCGGACTGAACGCGGCCGGCGTGACGCGAGTCATCGAGCCGCTCGCCACCCGCGATCATACCGAGCGCCTGTTGCGGGTTTTCGGCGCGCGGGTGGACATCGAGGATGCGCCGGGCGGGCGGGTCATCGCCCTTGCGGGCGGTCAGGAGCTCGTCGGCGCGCGCATCGATGTGCCGGGCGATCCGTCCTCGGCCGCCTTTCCCCTTGTGGCCGCCCTGATCGTTCCAGGCTCGCGGGTGATCCTGGAAGGTGTCCTGCTCAACCCCCTGCGGACGGGGCTGTTCGAGACCCTGCGCGAAATGGGCGCCGATCTGGTCGTGGGCAACGTCCGCGAAGAAGGCGGTGAGAGGGTGGGCGACATCGCCGCCAGTCATTCAGCCTTGAACGGCGTCACCGTCCCGCCGGAGCGGGCCGCCTCGATGATCGACGAATACCCGATCCTCGCCGTCGCCGCCGCCTTCGCTCGCGGCCCGACCGTGATGCGCGGGGTTGGCGAACTGCGGGTCAAGGAAAGCGACCGCCTGGCCGCCATGGCGGGCGCCCTTCGCGCCTGCGGGGTGGGCGTCGAGGAGGAGGACGAAGGCCTGATCGTCGCCGGGGCGGCCGGGGCTTGCGTCAAGGGCGGCGCGTCGGTGCGCACCCACGGCGACCACCGCGTCGCCATGAGTTGCCTCGTTCTGGGTCTGGCGGCCCGCGAACCGGTGGGGGTGGACCTGGCGGCGTCGATCGCCACCAGCTTCCCCGGTTTCGCCGCCCTGATGGCGGGCCTGGGCGCGGATCTGGGGGTCGCCTGAGGTGACCTTCGTGATCGCCATCGACGGGCCCGCCGCCTCCGGCAAGGGGGTCATCTCAATGCGCCTGGGGTCGATGTTCGGCCTGCCGGTGCTCGACACCGGCCTGCTCTATCGCGCCGTGGGCCGCGCGGTGTCACGCTCCGGCGGCGATCTCGACGACGCCGCCGGCGCCGCCCGCGCGGCGCGGGCGCTTGACCCTGGCTGGCTGGAGGACGCCAGCCTGCGAAGCGGCGAGGCGGGCGAGGCGGCCAGCCGCGTCGCCGTTCACCCGGCGGTTCGCCGCGCCCTGCTCGATTTCCAGCGCGCCTTCGCCCAGCGGGAGCCCGGCGCGGTGCTCGACGGGCGCGATATCGGCACGGTGATTTTTCCGGAAGCCCAGGCCAAGTTCTTCGTCACCGCCTCGCTGGAAGCGCGGGCGCGGCGCCGCTGGCTGCAGCTTTCCGCCCACGAGCCCGCCGTCACCTACGCCGACACCCTGGCCGATATTCGCCGCCGCGACGCCCGCGACGCGGCCCGGGGCGTCGCGCCCATGCGACCTTCGGCCGACGCGGTCTTGCTGGACACCACCGATCTCGATATAGACGGCGCCTTCGATGCGGCCCGCCGCATTGTCGAGGCGGCGCGCGGCCGATGGGAGCAATCCTGAAGCCAATCCCATCGCGCCATCCCTCGCCGGCCGCGGGCGCAGCCTAAAAACCTTCCCCTTCACCCAACGCCCCAGCCGCGTCCGCGCGCGGGGCGTTCATAGACAAGAGACGACAGAAATAAATCCATGGCTGACGACATGAGCATGAATCCCTCGCGGGACGACTTCGAGGCCCTTCTCGACGAGAGCATGGGCGGGCGCGATTTCGCCGAGGGCACCGTGGTCAAGGGCTTGGTGGCGGCGATCGAGAAGGACTTCGCCATCATCGATGTCGGACTCAAGACCGAAGGGCGTATCGCGGTCAAGGAATTCGGCGTCGACGACGCCGGCAAGCCGACCCTGAAGGTGGGCGACACCGTCGAGGTCTTCCTCGAGCGCATCGAAAACGCCCTGGGCGAAGCGGTGATCAGCCGCGACAAGGCCCGCCGCGAGGAGGCGTGGACGCGCCTCGAAGGCGTGTTCGCCAAGAACGAGCCGGTGATGGGCGCCATCGTCGGGCGGGTGAAGGGCGGCTTCACCGTCGATCTGGGCGGCGCCTCGGCCTTTCTGCCCGGCTCGCAGGTGGACATCCGCCCGGTGCGGGACGTGGGTCCGCTGATGGGCAAGGAACAGCCGTTCGCCATCCTCAAGATGGATCGCCCGCGCGGCAACATCGTCGTCTCCCGCCGCGCCATCCTCGAGGAAGCCCGCGCCGAGCAGCGCACCGAACTGGTCAGCCAACTCCTGGAAGGCGAAGTGCGCGAGGGCGTGGTCAAGAACATCACCGACTACGGCGCCTTCGTCGATCTGGGCGGCATCGACGGCCTGCTGCATGTCACCGACATGAGTTGGAAGCGCGTTTCTCATCCCAGCCAGGTTCTGGCCGTCGGCGATACGGTCAAGGTGCAGATCGTCAAGATCAACCCGGAAACCCAGCGCATCAGCCTGGGGATGAAGCAGCTTCAGTCCGATCCGTGGGACGGGGTCGAGGCCAAATACCCGGCCGGCGCGAAATTCACCGGGCGGATCACCAACATCACCGACTACGGCGCCTTCGTGGAGCTGGAGCCGGGTGTCGAGGGCCTCGTCCACGTTTCGGAGATGAGCTGGACCAAGAAGAACGTCCATCCGGGCAAGATCGTCTCCACCTCTCAGGAAGTGGAAGTGGTGGTGTTGGACGTCGATGCCTCCAAGCGCCGCGTCAGCCTCGGCCTCAAGCAGGCCATGGCCAACCCGTGGGAACAGTTCGTCGAGCAGCATCCGGTGGGCTCGACCGTCGAGGGCGAGGTCAAGAACGCCACCGAATTCGGTCTCTTCATCGGCCTCGACGGCGACATCGACGGCATGGTCCACCTCTCCGACATCGACTGGAACGCCTCGGGCGAAGAGGCCATGGGCCGCTACAAGAAGGGCGAAACGGTCAAGGCCAAGGTGCTCGACGTCGATGTGGAAAAAGAGCGCATCAGCCTTGGCATCAAGCAACTGGCCGGCGATCCGATGGTTGGAGATTCGTTCCGCAAGGGCCAGACGGTCACCGCCACGGTCGTCGAGGTCACCAGCGGCGGGGTCGAGGTGAAATTCGGCGACGAGGCGGCCCCCATGACCGCCTTCATCCGCAAGTCGGACCTGTCGCGTGACCGCTCCGAACAGCGGCCCGAGCGTTTCGCCGCCGGCGACCGCCTGGACGCCCAGATCACCAACATAGACAAAGCCGCCCGGCGGGTCTCCTTGTCGGTCAAGGCGCTGGAAATGGCCGAAGACAAACAGGCGGTCGAGAAGTTCGGCTCGTCCGACAGCGGCGCCTCTCTTGGCGACATCCTCGGCGCGGCCCTGCGCGAGAAGGCGGCCACCAAGGAATAGCGGCGCCTTCCGCCGGCGCAGGCCGGATTGCGGTGGCGGGCCAGACGCGTTGGAGCGATCGCGGCTCTTGCGGCGGGTTCGGCGGATCGTCTAGTCTGCCCCCGGGTCGGACGACGGGTCCGGTCGAACGGGGAACTCCGCGCCAAAATCACGTCGCGACGACGGCCGCGTCACGATCGACGCGCCGGCGCGTGGCCATCGGTTTGGGCGAGCCCCAAACGGAGGATTGCGATGTCATCGTTTCGAATAGGGTCATCGGCGCGCGCGCTGGCGGCCGGGCTGTTTCTGCTTCTGGCCGGCGCTCCGTCCCTGGCCCAGGCCGCCCCCACCGCGTCCAAGGCCGACACCCTTCCGGCGACGCCGAAATTCGTCGTGCTGCCCGCGCGCAACGTGGAACAGCGCGCGCGGGCCGGCGGCCTGACCACCTGGGACTTCGCCTGGACCTACCGCCGCCAAAACTACAACGCGACGTTCGTCGGCAACGCCCCGACCGGGGCGGCGGCGACGATCCCCTCGTTCATCATCCCGATCGCCTTCGTGGTCGGCGGCCAGACGTTCAGCCCGACCACGCTTCAGTCGAACAACAAGTCGGCCCTTCACGACACCGTCAGGTCGCCGATCTTCCATTCCGGCATCGACTTCCAGGAAGCCGGCGTCGATCTGGGGAAAACCCAGTACATCGACGCCTACCAGCGCGCCGGCTTCTGGTCGTCCGTCCAGAGCAACCCGGGCTACCATGTGCTTCTCGGCAAGCCGACGGTGCTGCCGCTGCAGACGATCACCGTGCCCAAGGCGTTCGGCAAGGTCGGGGTTGAATTCGGGATCACCGTCGCGCTCGTGGACATCAACTTCGTGGACGGCCAGATTCAATCGATCATGGCCGCGAACCCGCAGATCACCGGCAAGACGGTCCCGGTCTTCATGACCTACGACACCTACCTCACCGAAGGCGGGTGTTGCATTGGCGGCTATCACTCGGCCAACGGCGGCCAGACCTATATGCAGTTCACCTATATCGGCACGGCGGACAAATTCTCGCAGGACGTTTCCGCCCTTTCCCATGAGATGGGCGAATGGCTGCTCGACCCGTTCACCGCCAACAGCTCGCCCTGCGGCATTCTCGAAAACGGCGATCCGCTCGAGAGGGAGGCCAACTTCGGCGACTATCCCTATGTGCAGCACGGTAGCTTTACCTACCATTTGCAGGACCTGGTCTTCATGCCCTACTTCGGGGCGGACCCGGCGACGTCGCTGGCCAACCGCTTCACGTTCCAGGGAACCCCGCTGACGGTCTGCCAGAACGGGGCCTAGTCGATCCAGATGGAAGGGCGGCGGCCGAGGTGAATGTCCAACGGCCCGTGGCCGCCGCCTAACCCCTTGATCCACAACCCGCGTTTGGGCAAAGGTTACGAAACAAAGGCGGGGTCGATATGTTGAAATCGGAACTCATCGCGGCGCTGGCGGCGGAAAATCCGCACCTCACCCAACGCGATGTCGGGCGGGTCGTGAGTGTCGTCTTTGAGCGCATGATCGCCGCCCTCGAAAGCGGCGGCCGGGTGGAGTTGCGTGGCTTCGGCGCCTTTTCGGTTCGCTCGCGACCGGCTCGCGTCGGCCGCAACCCCCGAACCGGCGAGGCGGTGGACGTGCCCGCCAAGCATGTACCCTTCTTCAAGAGCGGCAAGGAACTACGGGCGCGGCTAAACGCGGACTAGGGAAAAAGTGACGCTCGCCAAGATCTGCGGGCTCTCGACGCCTGACGCCGTCGCCGCCGCCCTCGCCGGCGGCGCGGCCTATCTTGGTTTCGTATTCTTCGCCGCCAGCCCCCGCGATGTCGAGCCGGAGGCGGCGGCGCGTCTGGCGGGGCCCGCCCGCGGCAAGGCGAGAATCGTCGCGGTCACCGTCGATCCGGACGACGCCCTGATCGACCGGTTGAGGGAGGCCCTGGCGCCCGACCTGATCCAGCTTCACGGGCGCGAGAGCCCGACCCGGGCGCGACAGATCGCGGCCCGCGCCGGCGTGGGCGTTATCAAGGCGTTGGCCGTCTCGACAGCCGCCGACCCGGCGGCGGCGCGCGACTATGAGACGGTGGCCGCGCACCTGATGTTCGACGCCGCCGCGCCGGCGGCGTCGACCCGGCCGGGGGGGACCGGGGCGACCTTCGACGCCGCCATCCTAGCCGGCCGGCGATTCGCCCGCCCGTGGTTCCTGGCCGGCGGCCTCGATCCATGGAACGTGGCCGAGGCGATCGGTCACTCCGGCGCCCCCCTGGTGGACGTTTCCTCTGGCGTGGAGCGCGGGCCGGGCCTAAAGGACCCCGCTCTGATAGCAGCCTTCCTCGAGGCGGTTCGCCGCGCCTGAAAAGCCCCGCGTCCCTATAGAGACCTTGCCGCCGCGCCCGTGACCCGTCCCGCTCCGTCCCCCAACGACTACGCCGCCTTTCCCGACGCCCTGGGCCGGTTCGGCGACTACGGCGGGCGCTACGTGCCCGAGACCCTGATGCCCCTCGTCCTGGCGCTGGAGAAAGCCTACGCCGCCGCCAAGGCCGACGAGGGGTTCCAGGCCGAATTGGCCGGCTATCTCGAAACCTACGTCGGCCGGCCCAGCCCGCTCTATTTCGCCCGCCGGCTCACCGACCGCTTCGGCGGGGCGAAAATCTATCTGAAGCGCGAGGAACTCAATCACACCGGCTCGCACAAGATCAACAACTGCATGGGCCAGATCCTGCTCGCCCGGCGGATGGGCCGGACGCGGATCGTCGCCGAGACCGGGGCCGGCCAACATGGGGTGGCCACGGCCACCGTATGCGCCCTCTTCGGCCTGCCGTGCATCGTCTACATGGGGGCGGTGGATGTGGAGCGGCAGGCCCCCAACGTCCTGCGCATGAATCTGCTGGGGGCGGAAGTTCGGCCGGTGAGCGCCGGCGCGGCGACCCTGAAGGACGCCATGAACGAGGCCCTGCGCGACTGGGTGAGCCATGTCGAGGACACCTATTACCTCATCGGCTCGGCCGCTGGGCCGCACCCCTATCCGGCCATGGTGCGCGATTTTCAGTCGGTGATCGGGGTGGAGACGCGCGCCCAGATCCTGGAGGCGGAGGGCCGCCTGCCGGACGCCCTGGTCGCTTGCGTCGGCGGCGGCTCCAACGCCATCGGCCTTTTCCGTCCCTTCCTGGCCGATGAGGGGGTGCGGCTGGTCGGCGTCGAAGCGGCCGGCGCCGGCATGACCAGCGGTCGCCACGCCGCGCCCTTGAACGGCGGGCGCCCAGGCGTCCTGCATGGGGCCCTGAGCTATCTGCTGCAGGACGCCGACGGTCAGGTCGCCGAGGCTCACTCCATTTCCGCCGGCCTCGACTATCCCGGCGTCGGGCCCGAGCACGCCTGGCTGCGCGACGCCGGCCGGGCCCAATATGTCACCGCCACCGACGAGGAGGCGCTGGAAGCCTTCCAGCTATGCGCCCGCCTGGAAGGCATCGTGCCGGCCCTCGAATCCGCCCACGCCCTGGCTCGCCTGCCCAAGGTCGCCGCCGAGGTCGGCGAGGGGGGAATCGTCGTCCTGGGCCTGTCGGGCCGCGGCGACAAGGATCTCGCCGCGGTCGCCGCCCACCTGGGCAGGGCGATTTGACCGTCCACAGGATCGAGGCGCGTTTCGCCGCTCTTCGAGGCGAAGGCCGGGCGGCCTTTGTCGCCTATGTCATGGCCGGCGATCCCGACGCCGGGACGTCTTTCGCCCTCCTCGAAGGCCTACCCGCCGCCGGCGCCGACCTCATCGAGCTGGGCATGCCATTTTCCGATCCCATGGCCGACGGGCCGCCGATCCAGCGCGCCGCCCGGCGCGCCCTGGCCGGCGGCATGACCACGGCGGGGGTGCTGAATCTCGCCGCGCGCTTTCGGCAAACCGACACGGCGACGCCCATCGTCCTGATGGGCTATCTCAATCCGATCCTCAGCCGGGGTTTCGACGCCTTCGCGGGGGCCGCCGCCGCCGCCGGTGTCGATGGCCTGATCGTGGTCGATTGCCCGCCCGAGGAAGCCGCTCCCCTGGCCGACGCCCTGGAGGCGCGGGATCTGGCCCTGATTCGCCTGGCCACGCCGACCACCGACGAAGCGCGCCTGGCCGTCGTGGCGCGCCGCACGCGTGGCTTTCTCTACTATGTCTCGGTGGCCGGTGTGACGGGAGCCGAGGAAGCCGACGCCGGGGCCATCGCCCCCGCCGTGGCGCGCGCCCGCGCCGCCTGTGGCCTTCCGGTGGCGGTGGGGTTCGGCATCCGCACGCCCGAGCGGGCGGCGGCGGTGGCGCGGGTGGCCGACGCGGCCGTGGTCGGTTCGGCCCTGGTGGACTGCATCGGCGAGGCCATCGCACAGAACCGTGATCCGGTTTCGAAACTTCTGGCCACCGCCGCCGAGCTGGCTAAGGCTGTGCGATCGGCGCGCCTCGACCGGTCGTAGAACAGTCTGTGCCCATGGCCCTCACCGACGACAAGAAGAACAAGCCGCTGCGCGATCCCGCCGCCCCACTCGCCCGCGAGCGCGGCGGCTGGCTGGCCAAGATCGCGCCGGGGGTGCGCAAGCTGGTCTCCCGCCGCGAGACCCCCGACAATCTATGGGTCAAATGCCCCGACACCGGTGAGATGATCTACCGCTCGGACCTGGAGGCCGCCCTGTGGGTGACGCCGGCCGGCCGGCACATGCGCATCCGCCCGGCCTTGCGCTTCGCCTACACCTTCGATGGCGGGCGCCATAAGACGCTCTCCCTGCCCAGAACGCCCGACGACCCGCTGGGCTTCACCTACGGCAAACCCTACGCCGACAGCCTGGCGGCCGCGCGCAAGGCGACCGGCGAGACCGACGCCATGGCCCTGGCCGTCGGCGACATCGGCGGGGCGCCGGCCGTGGTTCTGGTCCAGGATTTCGCCTTCATGGGCGGCTCGCTGGGGGCGGCGGCCGGCGAGGCCTTCCTCACCGGCGTCGATGAGGCGGTCAAGCGCCAAGCCCCCTTCGTGGTCTTCACCGCCTCGGGGGGGGCGCGGATGCAGGAGGGAACCTTGTCGCTCATGCAGCTCGCCCGCACCACCGCCGCCATCCAGCGGCTGCGCCGCGCCCACCTGCCCTATGTCGTCGTCCTCACCGACCCGACCACCGGCGGCGTCACCGCCTCCTACGCCATGCTGGGCGATGTGCACCTGGCCGAACCGGCCGCCCTGATCGGCTTCGCCGGCCGGCGGGTGATTGAGGAGACCATCCGCGAGACCCTGCCGCCCGGCTTCCAGACCGCCGAATTCCAGGTCGAGCGCGGCATGGTCGATCGCGTCGTCACCCGCCGCGAGCTTCCCGCCGTCCTCGGCTCGATCCTGCGCACCCTGATGATGGGCCGCGCCCGCCGCGTGGCGGCCTGACCCAGCCGGCCCATCACGACCACGACCCCATTCGCGCCTCCGATCGGGCGATCGCCCGCCTGCGCGCCCTTCATCCCACCCTGATCGACCTTTCCACCGGCCGGATCGAGCGGCTGCTGGCGGCGTTGGGCCGGCCGCAGGACCGCCTGGGCCGGGTGATCCACGTGGCCGGCACCAACGGCAAGGGATCGACCGTCGCCTTCCTGCGCGCCATCGCCGAGGCGGGGGGCCTCACCGTCAATGTTCTCACCTCGCCGCACTTGGTGCGGTTCGCCGAGCGCATCCGCATCGGCGGCCGGCTGATCGGCGACGATGAGATTTCCCGCCGCATCGACGAGGTGGAGGCGGCCAATCGGGGCGAGCCGATCAGCTTCTTCGAAATCGCCACCGCCCTGGCCTTCCACGCCTTCGCCCAGGCCCCGGCGGACGTGACCGTGGTCGAGGTGGGCCTGGGCGGGCGCTTCGACGCCACCAATGTGTTCGCCGCCCCGGCGGTCAGCGTCATCGCCCCGGTGGACTACGATCATCTGGAAATGCTGGGGCCAGACCTGGGGAAAATCGCCTGGGAAAAGGCTGGCGTCGTCAAGGCCGGTCGGCCGGTCGTCGTCGCCCGGCAGGCCCCCGAGGCGCTGGCGGCGATCGAGGCGGAGGCGGCGCGACTGGGCGCGCCCCTCAGCCTGTCGGGTCGCGAGTTCGAGGCGTTCGAAGAGGACGGGCGCCTGAGATTCCAGTTGGGTGGTCGCCGGCTCGACCTGCCCGCCCCCAGCCTGGTCGGCGAACACCAGTTCGCCAACGCCGGCCTCGCCGTCGCCGCGATTCTGGCCCTGGACGATCCGCGCATCGACGAGGCGGCGCTGGCGGCCGGCGTGGCCTCGGCGATATGGCCGGGCCGCCTCCAGCGCCTGACCGCCGGTCCCCTCGGGCGGGCCGCGGTGGCTTGCGGTGCCGACCTCCTGCTGGACGGCGGTCACAACCCCCACGCCGGCCGCGCCTTGGCCGGAGTCGGCGAACGCCTCGCCGCCCGCGACGGCCGGCCGCTGACGCTGATCGTCGGCATGCTGAACCGCAAGGACGCGGCGGGATTTCTCCAATCGTTCGCGAGCCTTGCCCCCAAGGTTTTCACCACCGCCTTCGACTCCGAAAGCGCCATGGCGGCGGACGATCTGGCGGCGGCGGCGCGATCGGCGGGGCTGGCGGCCGAACCGGTCGATGGGGTCCTGGCCGCCCTGACCCGCGCGCTCGACGAAGGCGGCGCCGCCCCACGCGTCCTCATCTGCGGCTCGCTGCATTTCGTCGGCGACGTTCTGGCCATGAGCCCGGAGACCTGGCCGAGGTAAGCGCGCCCTCAGGCCCGCGCCGCCGACCCCCACTCGCACCAGCCGGCGGTTTTGGGCGTGCCGCGCAGGTAGCGGGCGCCTTCGCGCTCGACCTGGAAACCGGCCGCCGCGATATTCGGCGTGACCGGGCGGGTCAGGTGACAGCCGCCGGCCAGGCGCTTCCACAGCGGCTCGAAGCGACCCTGCCAGCGCGCCACGCCGGGATCGGGCGACAGGCCATGTTCGCAGAACAGCAGCCGCCCGCTTGCCTTGAGCACCCGCCGCGCTTCGCCGAGCGCCGCCGCCGGCGAAGCCACCGAGCACAGGGTGAAGGTGCACACCACGGTGTCGAAGTCGCCGTCGTCGAAGGGCAGGGCCTCGGCGTTCCCGTCGAGAATCGCCACCGTCAGGCCGTCGGGCCGCGGGGCCGCCAACGCCCGCGCCCTCAACTCCGGCGAGGGGTCCACCGCCAGCACCTCATCGATCCGGGCCGGATCGTAGAAGGCGAGATTGGCCCCCGCCCCGATCCCAGTTCCAGCACCCGGCCGGCGGCGCGCGGCGTCACCTTGGCGCGAAGGGTGGCGATCGGCTTGCTGGAGCAGGCGCAGGTCAGCAGCCAGGGAAGGACATTGCGTTGGTAGAACGAGGCCACCGGCCGGCCGTCAGGCGGCCTTCTTCACCCCGGTCTCGGCCAGCCAGTCGAGGATCTTCTGCTTGGGCATGGCCCCGACCTTCATGGAGGTCATCTGGCCGTCCTTGAACAGCATCATGGTGGGAATGCCGCGCACCCCGTAGCGCGAGGGGGTGGTCGGGCTTTCCTCGATATTGAGCTTGGCGACGGTCAGCGCCGCGCCCAGCTCCTGCGCGATCTGCTCCAGGGCCGGCCCGATCTGCTTGCACGGCCCACACCATTCGGCCCAGAAGTCCACCAGCACCGGCGTGGCGGATTTCAGGACGTCGGCGTCAAAGGACGAGTCGGTGACCGCGACGGTGTTCATGGGGGGCTCCTTGATTCGAAGTTCAGGATGTAGGCCGCCCCCGGCCCGCGTCAACCGCCGGATCAGGTTTAGGCCAGGGCGGAGCGGCGGAGTTTTTCTGAAGCCGCCGTGAGGTCGAGTGGGCAATGAAACATTCGATGCAAGACGACGCTTCGGAATGGTTTCAACACTGGCGGCCATTGTAGGCCAAACCGTGCTATGCGCATTCTCGCCGCCCAGAGTTGGAGATGACTCTCAGCGGTCCTCGCGAGTGTGCCAAATCCGCAGCACGTAAATCGCTTCATTGGCGATTTCGTAGCGGATTTTGATAGTCCTTGACGATCAATCGGCGAACCTCGCGCGGTTCGAACGCCGTCAGGCGCTCCCCCACGCGCGGAAAGGTCAGGAGCGTATCCGGCGCCGCCGCCAGGGCCTGGACGGCGGTGGCCGCGGCGCGCGGATTCACCGAGACGAGAAAATCGTGCAGCCTCTCCAAATCGCCAAAGGCCTTCGAGGTCCACCTGAGGATCCTCACTTAGGCGTATCAGTCGCGGCGTCGGCTCCCAATCGTTCCGCCCAGGCCTTCACCGACCTATGATCCACCAGACGACCGGCATCGACGTCAGCCAAAGCCTCGCGCGTGAGCCGGTGATGCTCCTCTTCCTGTTCGACCCACTGGGCGAGCGCCTGTTTGACGATCCAGCCACGGGAGCGATCGAGTTGTCCGGACAACCGATCGATCTTGTCGGCGAGGGGGCGCGGCACATGGGCCGTAATGACCTTGGTATCCATTGGGCTTGGTATCCGTTGCGGTATGCCCAACCGCGACGAGCAGGTTGGTCGTCCTTAATTATACAGATTGAATTCGACCAATGTCGCCGATTTTTTCAAGGTGCGATGCGGGCCAACGCTTCCCGCATAACCCCCTCCGGCACGGCCATCAGCTTGGGCCCGTCGGTCCATACCAGGGCCGCCTCGATCTTTCGGCCCGGGAAGATCTCGGCCAGGACGGCGGCGTAGAGGGCCATCTGGAGGATGTAGGCGGGCTCGGCGTCGTCGATGCGGTCCGGGGCGGGGCGGTTGGTCTTGAAGTCGATGACCAGGACGCGGTCGGCTTCCACCACCAGGCGGTCGATCCGGCCGGAGATGGCCAGGCCCGGCGGCAGGCCCGCCGCGGCGCCGGCCAGGGCCACCTCGGCCCTGGAGCCGGGGCCGAACACGGCGGCGAACCGGGGATCGGCCAGCACCGCCAGGGCGGCGGCGGCCATTTCGGCGCGCTGGTCGCCAGTGAGATCGGCCTCGCGCGCCATCAGGCGCCGCGCCGCCGCCTCGCGGTCGTCCGGCGCGATATCGGGCAGGAGCTGCAGCAGCCGATGGATCAGATCGCCGCGCCGATAGCGCCCCAGGCCTCCCACCGCGCCGAGCGGCGAGGGCGCCGCCCCTTGACTGTCCTCGCTCAAGGTCGAGGGCGAGGCGTAGCGGGCCAAGGCCGGCTCGGTCGGCGCGAGGCCGCGCGTCCAGGCCGGAAGGCCGGCGACGCCGCTCGCCTCACCCCCGGCCGCCGCCGCCGGCGCGGGATCGGCGCCATAGCGCCAGCCTTCCGCCCCGCCTTCCATGGCGAAGGCCCGGATCGGCAAATCGTCGAAGGCCCGTCGGGCGTAGTCGTACCAGCTCCGCTCATAGAGGTGTGGCCGGCTCTCCACCCCGCAGACGATCAGCCGGTCGCGGGCCCTGGTCAGGGCCACATACAGCAGGCGCGAGGATTCCCCCTCCGCCGCCCTGGCCCGCCGCTCGCGCGCCTCGGCGGAGGCGGCGCAGTCGTCCGCCTTGCGCGGCGCCCACAGGAACCCGCCGGCCTCGGCTTCCAGGAGCGGGCCGCCCCGGTCCGTGGCCCGCGTGGTGGTGTCCGGCAGGATGACGATCGGCGCCTCCAGGCCCTTGGCGCCGTGGACGGTCATCACCCGAACCTCGCCGCCCCCTTCACCCTTGGCGCGCCCGCGCGCGTCCTCCTGTTCGCGCTTGACCTCCAGCTCGCTCCTCGACATCGCGGCGATGAAGCTTTCCAGATCGCGGATGTCGCGGCCTTCCGCCACCAAGGCCTGCGCCAAAAAGGCGTCCAGGGCGTCCTCGCCCTCCGTCCCCATCCGCGTCAGCAGCCGCTGGCGCATGGATCTGCCCTCGCGGTCCAGGCGGCTGAGCGCCCGGCTGAAGAAGTCGAAGGGCGCCGCGCCCTCGGCCTCCCCCCGCGCCCAGCCGAGGAACGCCGCCGCCGCGCCCCACGCCGGCCGCTCATCCGAGCGACGGCCCAGAGAACTCCACAACGAACCTTGGCGGCCATGAGCCAGGTCAAACAGGCTCTCCTCGTCCACCTCGCAGAACGGGCCGCGCAGCAGGCAGGCCAGGGTGAGGTCGTCGCTCGGAAAGCGGGCGAACCGCGCCAGGGCCATAAGATCCTCGAAGACGCCATGGTCGGAAAGTTTCAGCCGGTCGGCCCCGCCCACCGGCGCCCCCTCGCGCTTGAGGGCGCGGATGATCTCATGGAAGAGGGCGTTGCGGCGCCGCACCAGAATCAACACGTCGCCGTAGGCGCAGGGCCGGATATGGTTCGCGCCCCGTTCTCCCACCGCGTCGCCGCGCTCGACCATGGCGCGGACGGCCCTGGCGATCCGGCGCGCCAGCTTGCGGCCCGCGCTCTCCCGCGGCTCGATGTTCACCGGCGCCCAAGGGTCCTCCTCCTCGGCGGGATCGGTCGCCTCCAGCGGCCAAATTTCGACGCAGCCGCCGGGCCGGCGAGTGGGCTTATGCACGATCGGGAAGGCCAATAGCCGGTCGTCTCTGGACGGACGCAGGCCAGCCAACGCCTCGGGCGCCGCGAAGACCTTATCGACGAAGGCGAGGATCTCCGGCGCCGAGCGCCAGCTTTCCAGCAGCGAGACGGTCGAAAACCGCTCTCCCGCCGCTTCGACCATGGCCCCGAAGGCCTGCTTTTCAACCGCGAAGCGTTCGGGGGCGGCGCCCTGGAAGGAGAAGATAGACTGCTTCTCGTCGGCGACGGCGAACAGGGTCCGCCCCGCCGGCCCCGCCCCCGCGCCGGTGAAGAACTCGGCGGTGAGCGCGCGCAGAATGCCCCACTGCTCCGGCGCGGTGTCCTGGCCCTCGTCGAGCAGCACGTGCTCCAGGCCCCCGTCCAGCTTGTAGAGCACCCAGGCGGCGTCGGCCTTGACGGTCAGCAAGCGATGGGCGTGGGCGATCAGGTCGCCGAAATCCAGTCCCCCCCGCGATGTCTTGGCGCCCTCGTAAAGGCCGGCGTAGGTGGTGGCCAGGGTGAGGGCGTGGACGGTGTCCTCGGCCACCGCGGCGGCGATCAGCAAGGCGTGGGTTTTCACATGCCTGGCCTGCTCCTCCGCCAGCCACGCGCGCGCGGCCGGGTCGATCGCCTGGGTGGCCATTCTGGACCTCGGCCCCCCGGCCTGGGTGGAAAACAGCCGCCAGACCTCGGCGAAGGGCGAGCCGGCGTCGATCGCCTTCATCGCCTCGCCGAGCGGCCGGTCGCTCGCCGCCGTGCCCTTCAGGAGGGCCCGCGCCGCTCGCGCCCACTGTCCCCAGCGGATGCGCGCCATGGCGTCGCCCTCGATCGCCGCGCGCGACGTGGGGGCGGGAAAGCCGCAGCGGCGCCAGATGTCCGACCCGAAGCCATCGCCTGCATCGCAGCGGTCCACATAGGCGCCGATGGCGGCGCGGCTGGCCTCGAAGCCGGCGAACATGCGGTTGAACGCCTCGAAATCGAGTTCGACCGAAAAATGGGCGTAGGCCTTGCCGACGGCGCCGTCGGGACCGGCCATGGCCAGCCGCGCCACGTCCTCGCGCGCCTTGGCCGACACCTCCGCCGCCGCCAGGTCCTCCAGCACCGTGAAACCGGGCGAAACGCCCGCCTCCAGGGGGAACCGCCGCAGCAGCTTTTCGCAGAAGGCGTGCAGGGTCTGGATCTTCAGGCCGCCGGGCGTTTCCAGGGCGCGGGCGAAGAG
Source organism: Caulobacterales bacterium (assembly GCA_038225765.1). Taxonomy (GTDB): domain Bacteria; phylum Pseudomonadota; class Alphaproteobacteria; order Caulobacterales; family Caulobacteraceae; genus Acaudatibacter. The sequence goes on from JBBRQW010000002.1 coordinate 59,065, forward strand.
GGCGCGGGCGACCGAAAGGCTCCGGCCATGCTCGTCGATCTTCGCCAGAGCCTTGGTTAGCTCGGCGTTCTCCATCACCGCCCAGTCGCCCAGGGTCTCGAACAGCCGCCGCTGCATCTCCGCCGCCCCGGCCTTGGTGTAGGTGACGCAGAGGATCGCCTCGGGTCGGGCGCCGGCCAGCAGCAGGCGGGCCACCCGCTTGACCAGGGTCGAGGTCTTGCCTGAACCGGCGTTGGCGGCGACGAAGGTCGAGGCGCCAGGATCGGAAGCCTGAACCTGGGGATCGGCGACGGTTTTCATTCGCCGCCCTCCCCGTCGCCCTCGCCGATCACATGCCACTCCCACACCCGGGCCAGATGATCGTAGTCGCCGCCCTGGGCGCCGATGAACTGCGGCGCGGCCCAGGATGGATAGGGCGTGTCGGCCTGGTCGAACAGCGCCACGCGGCGTTTGAGCCCCGCCCACGCCGCCTCGGCCAGCGCCTCGCTCTCGCCGTGGGCGCCGCGACGCTCCTCGCGGCCCGGCGTCCGGCCGCCGCTGACCCGCACATAGAGCAGCTCGCCCGGCCGGGCGGGGCCGAGATCGGCGAAGCCGCCGCGCGCCAGAATGGCTCCGGTCAAGGTGAGTTGAGGCGAGAAGCCGGCCCGCATCTGTTTGGCGGTGGGCGCCGCGCCGGTCTTGAAATCAAGAATGTCGGCCATCTCGCCGCGCGCCTCGATACGGTCGGCGCGGGCGGTCAGGGTGAACGGGCCGCCGGGCGCGTCGAACCCGCGCTCGCCCCGGGCCTCGACGATCAGCCGCGCGCCCGGCCGCCGTCGGCGCTCGAACGCCACCACCCAGGGGGCGACATTGGCCGCCAGGGCGTGTTCGCGGGCCATCCGCGGGGCTGGCATGCCGGCGCGCGCCAATTCTTCAATGACCAGGGCGCCGAAACGGGCCTCGGCGTCGTCGGGCAGGGCGCCCGGATGCTCACGGGCAAAGCGTTCGAGGGCGGCGTGGATGGCGGAGCCCCGCGCCATGGCCTCGATGGCCGCGTCCGGAGGGTCGAGCGGGCGAAGGCGCAGAATATCGCGGGCGTAGATGGCGTAGGGATCGCGCACCCAGCGTTCGACGGCGGTCACCGACATCTTCCGCGGCCGGGCGGCCAGGGGCGGCGCCGGGCGGGGGCGGGTCGCCGTCCTCAAGGCCGGCGGCGGCGGGGAAATCGGGGCGTCCAGGGCGCGCGCCCATTCCAGGATCTCCGCCCGGCCGGGCAGATCGACGCCCGCTCCCTTGGCCAGGGTGCGCAGCCGCCACAACCAGCGCGAGGCGGTCGCCGGCGCGCCGGCGCGGCGCTCGGCATCGATCAGGATCACCTCGGGCGCGGCGGCGGCCTGGGCGAAGTCGTGGGCGGAAAGGCCGATCCGCCGCTCGGGCGGCGGCAGGCCCAGCCGGGCGCGCATGGGCCGCGACAGGAAGGGATCGATGGGCGCGGCCCTGGGCCACACCCCTTCCTCCAGGCCGGCCAGGATCAGGCGGTCGGCGCGGATCAGGCGCGCTTCCAGTACGCCCAGGATGCGCAGGCGCGGATGGCTGGCCCCGCCGGGGCGCACCATTTCGCCGGCCATCAGATGGTCGATGAGTTGCGAAAAGCCGGCGCGGGTGACCGGCGGCAATCCGTCGCTTTCGTTCAGGAGGGCGGCGAAGAGGCCCACGGCCGCCTCGCCGGCCTGACCGGCCCACAGGTCGCCCACCCCCCCTTCCGAGCCCGGCGCGAGGCTCTCCAGCGCCGAGGCCACGCCCCGCGCCGCACCCGCCGCCGACGCTGTCTCGTCGATATAAGGCGTTTCGGCCGCGCTGAGGGCAGCGCGCAGGCGCTCGGCCACGTCGATCGCCTGGGAGATGGCGGCGGCGCCCACCCCGGAGGTGTCGTCGCGATCGGGGCCCTCGCCGACGGCGGCCCGCAGGCGATCGGTCAGCGCCTCCCATCCGGCGGGCCGGGGCCCTCTCAGGCCGTGGCGCTCCAGCGCCCGCCGGCCGCGCTCCAAGGCCGCTTCGTCCAGGCCCAGGCGGGTGAGCGGATGTTTGACGATTCCGAGCAGGGTTACCGGATCGGCGGGATCGGCGACGGCGCGGGCGACGAGGCTCGCCAGCACGGCGAGCGGCCAGGCGGCGAGCGGTTGGCCGGCCGAGGAGTCGGCGGTGATGTTCCAGCGCCTCAGCCGGGCGCTCACCCGCCGGGCGAGGGCGGCGTCGGGGGTGATCAGCGCCGCCGTCTTGCCCGGTGTCTCCAGGGTCTCGCGCAGCAACAGCGCCGCCACCGTGGCCGCCTCCTCCTCGCCGCCGGCGGTGAGCGAGACGAGGCCGGTCAATCCCTCGGCGATGGGATCGACGCCGTCCACCGTGCTCTCGGCGCGCAGGGCGGCGATCTGACCCAGCCAGTCGGCGGTGGCGTCGGGCGGGCGAAGCGCCTCGTTGATCACGCGGCGCCGCCAGCGCCCGCGCGCGTCGGCCTCCTTGGCCGGGTCCCATTCGCGCACCTGAGCCCGGGTGAGGCCCGACCGTTCGAGCAGGCGTTTCAAGGCGCCTTGCGGGTGGGCTTCGTCCACCTGGGCCCACGCCGCGTCGGCGAGGGATCTGTCCAGGCCCGGCAGCACCACACACCCCTTGGGGGCGGCGGCGATCGCGGCCAGCAGGTCGGCGGGCGCCGGGGCCGCGCCGGTGGAACCCGCGGCGATGAGGACGTCCGTTGGCGGACGGTCCCGCCAGCGCGCTGTCAGCGCCCGCAACAGCTTCACCCGGCGCTCGGCGACGTCCATCAAACCCAGGTCGTCGAGGCGTTTGGGCCACGCCTTCAGGGCGAGGTTGAGGAAGCGGGCCGACACCTGCCAGTGGCGGGCCAGCTCACCCTCGACGAGGGCTTCCACGGCCGCCGGATCGCCGGTTTCCTCGATCTGGCAGCTATCGAGAAACGCGGCCAGGGCGTCGGCCAGTTCCAGCGCGGCGCCGGCGTCGAGCTGGCGCTCCAGCAAGCTCTCGTTCTCGACCACCAGACGGGCCAATTCGAAGCGGCGGCGCATTGGCGAGATGGCGGGCGGAAGGTGGAGCACGACGTCCCCCGCCTCGAAGGGCGGCTCGCCCTCGTCCAGATCGCCCAGGGCGCGGATTTGTGGCAGCAGCACCGCCTTGGTTCCCGCCGCCTTCAGGAACGCCTCGGCCAGCGATCGCGCCGCCCGGCGGGTGGGGATCAGGATGGTGGCCTCGGCCAGCGCCTCCGGGCCCGCAGGCGCGAGAGCCTTCCACACCCCCGCCGCCAGATCCTCCAGAAACGGCCGATGCGCGCCGATGGTGAACCAGCGCGGCGAGGGGGCGTCGAGGAAGCCGGTCATGTCGCCGCCAGGCGCGCCTCGGCGGCCGCCAGGGCGGACGGATCGCCGATCTGCATCCAACAGCCTTCCGGCGTAAACCCGCGCAGCCGGCCCTCGGCGGCCAGGGCCATCCACACCTGAAACAGCGAGAAGGCCGTTTGCGGCTGCTCATAGACCCGCCGCGGATCGAGGATTTCGACGCCGAAGCAGTGCAGCGGCGCCATCGGTTCGGTTCCGCGATGGGTCAAGGCGCCGTCCGCGCCCATGAAGAAATCGCCCGGCGTCTCGAAGCCCAGGGTCCGCGCCTTGGGGACGACGATCAGGGCGGCGCCCATGATCGCGGGGTTCCAGGCGTCCACCAGCCGGCCCAGGGCGGGCGGCCCGCTTTCGAGCCAGACGTAGTCGCAGTTGGCGACCCAGATCGGCGCCTCGCCCAGCAGGGCGCGCGCCTTCTTCACTCCGCCGCCGGTCTCCAGCAGGGCGGCGCGCTCGTCGGAAATCAAGATTTCAACATCGTCTCGCCGTTTCAGATGGGCCTCGACCTGGCCCGCGAAGGCATGGACATTGACCACCGCCCGCGTCACGCCCACTTCGATCAGCTTGTCGAGCATGTGATCGATGAGCGCCTTGCCGCCCACCTCCACCAGGGCCTTGGGCCGATCGTCGGTCAGGGGGCGCATGCGGGTGCCCAGGCCGGCGGCCAGCACCATGGCGGTGGTGGGGCCGGTCAAACCCGCGCCGCCGCCGGAACGTGGCGATCCAGCCACGCGGCGAGGCCGGCCGGCGCCGGGTCTCGCAGACAGCGATCGAGGTAGCCCCACAGCCTCGGCATGAAGGCCCGATAGCGCGGCTTGCCGTCCCGCGCCACCAGCCGCGCGAACAAACCCAGGATGCGGACGATATTGAGGGCGCCCAGGGCGTGGAAGTCGGCCATGAAGGCGTCCGCGTCCGCGCCCGGCCGGGCCGCCAGATATCGCGCCATACAAGCCCGCGCCAGATCCGCCGAAACGTCGCGTCGGGCGTCGTGCAGCAGCATGGAAAGATCCCACGCCGGGTGGGCGATGACGGCGTCCTGGAAATCCAGCAAACCCACCCGCGCGGCGCCGATGCGCCTGGGCAACCAGATCAGGTTCTCGGCATGATAGTCGCGGTGGCAGAAGACCGTCGCGCCGACCTCGCCGCGCGCCCGGACAGGCGCCCAGACCGCCTCCCACTCGGCCGTCGCCGCCGCCCCAAATCTCAGCTCCGGCCGCAGGCGGGGGAGCCATTCGAGAAAAAGATCGCCCGCCGTCTTCAAGGCCACGGCGTCGTAGGTCAGCAGCGGCCAGGATACGCCGCCCGATTCCAGAATTGCCGGTGGAGGCGTGGCTTGCAGGACGGCCAGCGCCTCCACCGCGCCCTCATAGAGGGGCGTCTCGTCCATCCCCGCCTCGATGAGGGGCGCATAGAGATCGTCGCCCAGGTCCTCCAGCACCGCCAAGCCCATCGCCGGATCGCTGGCGATCACCTCCGGCGCCGACAGGCCCAGGTTCCGCAGCCAGCCCGCGCAGGCCACGAAGGCCTCGATCCGGCCGGCCGCCAGCCGCGCCAGGGCGTTGTAGCCAAGCGCCGCCCGTTCCTTTTCCGTGGCCAGGGGCGGGCAGGGCGTGCTTTCCACCGTCGGCGGCTGGTCCATGAGGATCAGGCTGGGGCCGGAGGCGGGGAAGAGCCGCTCGTAACGGCGGGTGGAGGCGTCGCCTGGCAGCGACCGGCGGCGGGCGGCGCCAAGGCCGCTCGCCGCGAGAAAGGCCGTGCGCTCGTCTTCGCGGTCAGACATGGATCGGGCGCCCCTGCCAGGCCCCGTGCGGGTCGAGCCTCGCCCGCCGCGCCTCGCCGTCGATGGCGAGCGCCACGTCCAGCCGGTCAGGGGGGAGATGATGGCCCAGCCGCTCCGCCCATTCGATCACCGCCGCCCCGTCCTTCAACGCCTCGTCCAGGCCGATCTCATAGGCTTCGCCGGCCGCGGTCAGCCGATAGAGATCGAAATGGGCGACGGGAAAACGGGGGCCCCGATAGAACTGGACCAGGGTGAAGGTGGGGCTCGGCACGTCGCACTCCCCAGGCGAAAGGGCGCGGATCAGGCCGCGCGCCAGGACCGATTTGCCGGCCCCCAACGGCCCGCTCAGGCAGATTGCCTCGTGGGGTCCGAGCGCCGCCGCCAGGGCGGCCCCCAGGCGCGCGGTCATCGCTTCGCCGTCCAGGCGAAAATCGCCCTCGGCGGGGAGGATCATGCGAACGGCCTCGCCGGATCGCCCGGCAGGACCTGTTCCACGTAGGCTTTCATCGCCGCCGCGGCCTCGCCGGCGTCGGCCGGCAGTCGCGGCGGCGGGACGGACGGCCCAACGGTCAGGCGGAACGCCTTGCCCCGCTTGTTCAAAAATTCGTGGAACAGGGTGATGTCGCGCAGTTCGCCCGAAAAGCGGTCCAGGAAGTGGAACAGGGCCGACTTTGGGCCGGCCAGATGCATCGGCAGGATGGCCGCCTGGCATTTGCGCGCCACCGAAAAGGCGCTGCCAGCCCAGGGGAGGTCGGCCAGGGCGCCGCCCCGCCGCCGCGAAATCCGCCCGGCCGGAAACACCACCAGCAGCCGCTGGGCCTCCATGGCGGCGCGGGTCGCGATCAGGGCGAGGCGGGCGCCCTGGCGGGTGCGCCGCTCCTGCCGCCATTCCACCGGGATCGCCACTTCGTCAAACCCCTTCGCCACCCGGTGGGCGTCGGAATTGGCGTAGAACGTCAGATCGGGGCGAACCGCCTTCAGAGCGTCATAGACGGCCACCGCGTCGGCGATGCCGGTGGGATGGTTGACCACCGCGATCGCCCGCCCGGCGCGGGGAACCCGCTCCAGGCCGCGAATCTCCACCTGGACGGCCATGAGGGCAGAGACAAAGGCCAGCGCCTCCCGCCCGCTCATGGGCGCGATAGCGTCGGCCAGCCGCCGCGCCTTTGCGTAGTTCAACAGCCCATGGAGCAGCGGTCGAACCAGCGGCCATGCCGCGCTCGCCGCCAGCTTCGGCGCCCGCTCGGCGATCAGGCGGTCGATGATGTGATCGCGCGGCGCCTGGCCGCGAATCAGGGCCGGCGCGACGGTTTGATAGGCCATGGCGATGAACATGCCCGCGTCGGACGCCTTGGAGCAAGCTACCTTCCGCGGTGAGGGTTGACCGCGCCACGCCACGGGGTGAAGCATCGGCCGCGCACCTCGGGAGATCCGCCATGCAACGCGTCCGTCAATGGTTCGCTTTCGCCGTCATTGTCATCGTCATCGGCGGCGGCCTGTGGCTGTGGTGGAATTTCGATCTGCGCTGGCGCCCCCACACCATCGCCAAGAACCAAACCCAGATCGCCAGGATCCTGGACGGGGCCGGCTGGGTGTCGCCCCATCTGCCCGGCCCCAAACTCTATATGATCGCCTACCGAAGCTGCGCCGGCTGCATCGCCTTTGAAAAAGAAGCCTTTCCCAAATTGCTGGCGGCCGGCGTCGATACCCGCGTCATCGTCATCGCCCGCGCCGACGTCAACGGCTTGACCCGTTCCACCGCCCCCGAACGCGCCACCGTCGCCGAGCTGTGGCTGAACCGCAACTGGAACCTGTGGCGGCGCTGGCTGGCGGTCACCCCGCCGGACGCCTGGACCGCCCCGGGCCTGGCGCCCGCCGACGGCGACGCCGCCCGCACCGCCGTGGTCGAGACCGGCCGCAAGGCGGTGGAGGAACTGCGCCCCCTGCTCAAGGCCAACGGCGTCAATTTCGACTATCCCATCGTGATCTGGTGGACCAAGGCCGGCGTGATGCACGGCTGCGCCTGCGTGAACGCCCACAGCTACGGGAACGTGGAGAGGGAGTTGGGGGCGTAGGGGGTCTCCTCTCGCCCTGGCGGGCGCGGCCCCGTTGTCACGTCGGCCGCCCCGCGCTAACCGCGCCCCATGCCCGGCTCCTTGCGCGAAGCCTACGATCGACGAGTAGCCGCTGGGACCCTGGTCGCCGACCCGGCCCAGGCGGTGGCGCTCGAGGCGCTCGAACGAGTCGCCGCGGCGCTCGCCGTCGCCAGGCCGCCCGGCCTGTTCCGCAAGGTCGAACCCGTCGCCGGCGTCTATCTCTGGGGGCCGGTGGGGCGGGGCAAGTCCATGCTCATGGACCTGTTCTTCGCGGTCGCGCCCGTGGAGGCCAAGCGCCGCGTCCACTTCCACGTCTTCATGGCGCGGGTCCACGGCCTGGTGAACGCCTGGCGGACCGGCGACGCCGCCGCCCGCCACGCCCAGTTCCGCCAGGCGAAAGGCGACGATCCCATCCCGCCGGTGGCGCGGCTGATCGCCCGCGAGGCGCGGCTCCTCTGTTTCGACGAACTGCAGGTGACCGACATCGCCGACGCCATGATCCTGGGCCGCCTGTTCGAGGCCCTGGTCGCCCGCGGCGTCACCCTGGTGGCCACTTCCAACCGGCCGCCGGGCGACCTCTACCGCGACGGCCTCAACCGCCAGCTCTTCGAACCCTTCATCGCCATGCTCAAGGACCGGATGGAGATCGTCGCGGTGGCCGGCGACCACGACTATCGCCTCGGCCGCCTGCGCGCCGCCGGAACTTGGTTTTCGCCCATCGATCCGGCGGCCGAACGCGCATTCGACACCCTGTGGCGCGACATGCTGGGCGGCGACGAGGAGATCGGCGCCACCCTCCAAGTGCTCGGCCGCACCGAACACTGGCCGCGCGCCGCCGGCGGCCGGCTGCGCGCCCACTTCAACAGCCTGTGCGCCCACGCCCTGGGGCCGGCCGACTACCTGGCCATCGCCGGGCGGTTCCACACTGTGTTCGTCGAAGCGGTTCCGAAGCTCACGCCGGAGATGCGCAACGAGGCGAAGCGCCTGGCCACCCTCATCGACACCCTCTACGAGGCCCGCGCCCGCCTGGTCGTCCTGGCCGCCGGCGAACCGGACACCCTTTATCCCGCCGGCGACCAGGCCTTCGAATTCCAGCGCGCCGCCTCCCGCCTCGCCGAAATGCGCTCGCCGGGGTGGCTGGGGGCCGCTCCCGCCTCTACTTGAACACCGTGAAACTGTAGGTGAGGCTCACGCCCGCCGAGATGTCGTCGGGAGAACCCGCGACCTGGACAACCGGGCTGTTGGCCGCCGCGTTGGCCAGGCGGTGATAGCCGACATCGGCGATGGCCTGCCAGCGTTTGCCGAGGCGCCGGCCGACGGCCACCTCCACGCCGGCGTAGCGGCGACCCCCGCCGGGCTCATAGGCCGTATCGACGAACGGGCTGCGCGCCGCCTCCGCCGGCGTGACGCCGAAATAGGTGTCGAAGTAGCTGGCGTCGCCATAGCCGACCCGCGGCCCGATCGAGGCGCTCCACACCTTGCCGGTGTGAACGAGATCCAGCGCCGCGTCGCCCTCCAGCCCGTCATGGCCAAAAACGCCGTGGCGGCCCTCGACGCGACCGCGCAGCCAGTTGGTCGGCCACAGTTCCACGAAGACGCCCGGCTCCGCCGCGAAGCCGACCGTGTCGAAGCCGGTCAGCTTGCCGGTGTTTCCGCGGCTCAGGCGGAAGCGGACGAGGGGTCCGGCCACGATGAAGCGGCTGGAGATCAGGGCCAGCGAACTGCCGTTATCTGGCGGCTCGAACCGATCGGGGCTGTCGGCCCGCCTTATGCTCAGCTTTGGCGAGGGGGCGTAGATGTCGTGACCGGCCCCCTCGTAGGGCGGATAGGCGGCGAAACGACCGCCGACGGTGACGATCCAACCACCGGCTCTCGCCGAGCCGGCCGTCACGCTCACAAGGCCCATCACCAACAACCCAACCGAATAACGCCGTCCGCGCATGGATCCCTCGCCCTTGAGACTGGCTGACGAAACGACGGCGGTCGCGCCAAGTTCCCTAAAACCGCCGCTTCGGGCGGAATCGCGCCTATAGTGCCTGGCCATGCCGATCCACCGCCTGCCGCCCGAGATCGTCAACCGTATCGCCGCCGGCGAGGTGGTCGAGCGCCCCGCCAGCGCGGTGAAGGAACTGATCGAAAACGCCCTGGACGCCGGGGCGCGCCGGGTCGAAATCCAGATCGAGGGGGGCGGGCTCACCCGCATCCTGGTGGCCGACGACGGGGCGGGCATGGCCCCCGGCCAGCTGTCCCTGGCTATCGAGCGCCACGCCACCTCCAAGCTTACCGCCGGCCCTGGCGGCGACTACGATCTGCTGCGTATCGCCACCCTGGGCTTTCGTGGCGAGGCCCTGCCGTCCATCGGGGCGGTGGCGCGGCTTTCCATCGCCTCGCGGGCCCGGGGCGAGCCGGAGGCCTACGCCATCGCGGTGCGCGGCGGGGCGGTGGCCGCCGTTTCGCCGTGCGCCTTCGCCGAGGCGAACGGGGCGCGGGTCGAGGTGCGCGACCTGTTCTACGCCACCCCGGCCCGGCTGAAGTTCATGAAGTCGCCGCGCTCGGAGGACATGGCCATCGTCGAGGCGGTCAAGCGGGCGGCCATGGCGCAAGAGGGCGTGGCGTTTTCCCTCGATCTCGACGGGCGCAAGGTTTTGCGCCTGCCGGCCGAGGCGAGCGGGCCGGAGGGCCGCAAGGCGCGGCTGGCGGCGATCCTGGGCCGCCCGTTTTCCGACAACGCCCTGGCCATCGATCTGGAGCGGGAGGGGATGCGCCTGAGCGGATACGCCGGGCTTCCCACCTACAACCGCGGCAACGCCGGCCATCAGTATCTGTTCGTCAACGGCCGGCCGGTGAAGGATCGCCTGCTGCAGGGAGCGCTGCGCGGCGCCTACGCCGATTTCTTGGCCCGCGACCGCCATCCGGCCGCCGTCCTCTATCTCGACCTCGATCCCACTCTGGTCGATGTGAACGTCCACCCCGCTAAGGCCGAGGTGCGGTTCCGCGACGGCGGCGTCGTGCGCGGCCTGATCGTCGGGGCCCTGCGCCACGCCCTGGCCGGGGCCGGCCACCGGGCCTCGACCACCGTGGCCGCCGCCGTTCTGGAGAGCTTCCGGCCCGGCGCCTCGGCGGCGGGATTCTCGGCCTGGCGGGCCGGGGGCTGGACGGCGCCGGGTGACAGCGACCTGCCCGGCTTTTCCGGTGTCTCGGCGCGGGCCGAACCGTGGACGGGTTTTCCGGTCGAAGGCGAGGGCGCGCCGCCCGACATGGCGACGGCGGCCGAGACGGCCGACTTCCCTCTGGGCGCGGCGCGGGCGCAGGTCCACGAGACCTACATCGTCGCCCAGACCCGCGACGGGGTGGTGATCGTCGATCAGCACGCCGCCCACGAGCGCCTGGTCTATGAGCGGATGAAGGGCGAGATGGCGGCCGGCGGCGTGGCCCGCCAGAGCCTGCTGCTCCCCGAGGTGGTCGAACTCGACCCCGCCGAGGCGCAGCGGGTGTGCGCCCGCGCCGGCGAACTGGCCGCCCTGGGCCTGGCGGTCGAGCCGTTCGGACCGGGCGCCGTCCTCGTGCGCGAGACGCCCGCCCTCTTGGGCGACACCGACGTGGCCGGCCTGATCCGCGATATCGCCGACGATCTGGCCGCGAACGGCGCCGCCCTGGCGCTGGGCGAGCGGCTGGAGGCGGTCTGTTCCACCCTGGCCTGCCACGGCTCGGTGCGGGCCGGCCGGCGGCTGACGGCGGCGGAGATGAACGCCCTGCTTCGCCAGATGGAGGCCACTCCCCATTCGGGCCAGTGCAATCACGGCCGCCCCACCTATGTGGAGTTGAAGCTGGCCGACATCGAGCGCCTGTTCGGGCGCCGATGATCGAACTTCGAATCGATGCCTGGCCCAGCGACGCCGAACTGGGCGCCCTGCTCGCCACCGCGTGGCCGAACGCGCGGGGACGCGCCTTTCGACCCATTCTGGAGCGGAGCCTCGTTCATATCTGCGCCTATGACGGCGCGAAGCTGGTCGGTTTTGTCAATGTGGCCACCGACGGCGAAGTGCATGCGTCGATCTTCGATACCTGCGTCCATCCCGAATTTCAGCGGCGAGGCCTCGGCGGACGGCTGGTGGCGGCGGCGGCGTTTCAGGCGCGCGAACGCGGCGCCGAGTGGCTGCACGTGGACTACGAAGCGCGCCTCGCGCCGTTCTACAAGGCCTGCGGCTTCCGCCCGGCGGCGGCCGGTCTCATGGCGCTCCGAGGGCAGTCGATGGCGGGGTTGGCGCCACCAGAAACGAGACGCGGGCGGCGCCCCATAACCGCTCGTCGAGGACGGTCCAGGCGGGCGCGTTGAGGGGGCCTTCGTCCGCGCCGCGTTCGACGACCGCCAGAGCGCCCGACGCCAGCCAATCCCCCGCCGCCAGGGCCGCCAGAGCCGGCGCCGCGAGACCCTGGCCGTAAGGTGGATCAAGGAAGGCCAGGTCGAATGCGGCTTTCAGGCCAGGGGCGGCGCCCAGCCGCGCCGCGTCGAGCGGGAGGAGGCGGGCGCGGGCGGCCACGCCCAGAGCGTCGATGTTGCGCGTCAGGGCGTCGCGGGCGGCGAGGTCGGTCTCCACGAACAGGGCGAACGCCGCGCCGCGCGACAGGGCCTCCAGCCCCAGGCCGCCGGCTCCCGCGAAAAGATCGATCACCCGGCGGCCCTCCAGCCCCTCAGACCAAGAGGCGTGTTCCAGGACATTGAAGATCGCCTGGCGGGTTTTGTCGGCGGTGGGGCGGGTCGAGTGTCCCTTTGGCGCCACAAGGGTGCGTCCGCGATGCATCCCGGCCACGATCCGCATGCGATTGTCCTTTGGATTTGCCCCTCCCTAGCCGATGAAAGGCGGCGAGGGCAAAGCGGGATTCTCCATGAGCGGACCGGGCGTTTGGGCGGGATTGGCGTCATCGCCTTTCCTCGCCGACGTGGGTCGGCGGGACCGCGACTTCGGCCGTCTCGCGGGCGCCGTGGCCGGCGGCGTGGTCGTCGGCGTCGTCGCCGCCCTGGCATGCATGATCCTTATCCTCGCCCTCTACACCCTCGCCGTCGGCCTGGGCGGCGAGGGGATGGATGGGATAAGGGCGGTCGCCCTGAGCATGCGCGGCGCCGAGACACCCAGTCTGCAACTCACCATCCTCGAGCTTCTCATCGCGGCGGCCATCAACGGCGCGTTCGCCGCCGCTTTCGTGGCGATGGCCGCCCTGCTGGCCAGGCATCCCTTCCACCGCTATGTGACCGCGGCGCGCCACGTTCGCTGGCGCCTGCTGGCCGTCGGCCTCGTCCTGTCGGCGGTCGTCCTGGCGCCGGTGGTGGCGGCCGATCGCCTCTTTTCGAGCGATCGTGGATCCATACCCTTGTTCGCCATGGCGCCGGGGATCTTGGCGCGCGGCGCCTATGGGCTGGGCGCCCTGCTGCTCATTCCGGCCGCGGCCGCCGAGGAACTGCTCTTCCGCGGCTGGCTGATGCGCCAGACGGCCGCCTTCACCCGCCGCCCGGCCGTGCTCATCGCCCTGAGCGCCGTGGTGTTTTCAGCGGCGCATTTCGATTTCAACGCCGATGGCTTCCTCACCCGCGCCCTGATGGGGGCCGGCTTCGCCTATATGACCCTGCGGCTGGGCGGCATCGAGTTTTCCACCGCCGCGCACGCGGTCAACAACATCGCCATCGTGCTGTTCATCCAGCCCCTGACATTGCAGAGCCCGCCCACCGCCGCGGGCCTGTCCGTGGGCTCCCTGCTCGAAGACCTGGCCATGGCCGCCGGCTATATCGCGATCACCGAGGCGGTCGCCCGCTTCGCCCCCCTCCGGCGGTGGGCCAGCGTGAAGCTGGAGGATCTCGCCCAGCCGGCGGCTGGCGCGCCGCGCCTCGGCTAGACCGCTCGACACCGAGGGGAGGCGCGGACTATCCTGCGCTCTCGTTCGACGGACGCGAGAGGTTAGTGAAATGCGCTGGACCTCATGGATGGTCGCCGCCGCGGCGCAACTGACGGCGGCGGGGGCGATCGCCGCCTCCAGCCTGCCACCGCTGGGCCTCGACGAGGTCGATTTCCACAACCGGCCCAACGCCGACAGCGGCTTCAGCTTCTACCCGCGCGAAGCGCTCGCGGCGCGGGTCGAGGGCCACGCCACGGCGCTGTGCACCGTCGGGGCCACCGGCGATCTTACCGCCTGCGCGATCACCGAGGAGACGCCGCCCGGCTACGGCTTCGGGGCCAAGGTTCTGCAGACGGCCCAGTTCATCCGGGTCTACAGCCTGAGCCGCTACGGGGCGCCGACCAAGGGCCGGCTGATCGCCGTGCCGATGAAATTCACTTTGCCGCCCAAGACCTGAGCCGCCTTAAGCCTCCGGGGCTCGAGGCTCGCGCCACATGCTCCACAGCGGCGGCGCGTCGGGGCGCGCCTTGTGTTCGGAAGTGACCTCGAAGCCGTGGCGGCGGTAGAGGGCGATGTTGCGCTCGGTCTGGGTTTCGAGATAGGCCGGCTGGCCCGCCGCGTCGAGGCGGTCGGTCCCGACCTTCAGCAGACGCGAGCCGACCCCGTGGCCCTGGGCTTCGGGGGTCACGCCCAGGAACCACAGATAGGCGTGCGGCCGGTCCATCGGATGGTGTTTGTCCATGTCGGCGCGCAGGGCGGTCAGGCGGGAAAATCGCGAAAGGCCGGTGACGAAGAGCAGGGTCGGCAGGGCGCGCAGTTCCTGGAAGAACGGGGTTGGGCCGACGAAACTGAACGGCATCCACACCGCCGCCGCTCCGCCCCCCGCCGGCCGCTCGATCCGGCCCGCCCCAAACGCCATTTGACCGATCAGCATGCGGAAGAACCGCGCCCGCGCCTCGTCCCGCCGGCCGTCGGCGCGGAAGAACCAGTCGAACATCACATCGTCGGCGAAGGCGGCGGCCAGATCGTTGGCCACGCCGGGCACGTCGGCGGCCAGCGCCTCCACGGGCGCTTCCGCCCCGCGCCGAAGGGCGTCGATATCCATCACAGCTTTTCCGAGAGCCCGATGGCGGCGCGGCAGCCGGCGCGGATGACGGCGGCCAGCACCGGATAGCCGGGCGCCTCCCGCGCCCCCTCCAAGACCGCCCGATCGCGATGGGTCAGTTCCTCGTCGCGAAATTGACCCAGCTCGGCGGCGAGGCCTGGATGGCGCTCGCCGATCTCCTCGATCTGGCCGGCATAGTGGGCCTCGATGACGCTTTCGACCGCCTCGGTGCAGGCGTGAGCGGCTTTTTCGCCCAGCAGGGCCGTGCCGGCGCCAAGGGCGAATCCCGCCGCCCGCCACAGCGGCGCGAGCAGCGTCGGGCGCACCCGCGCCTCGGTGATGAGGGCGTCGAAGCGGGCCAGATGCGTCGCCTCCTGCGCCTCCATCTCTTCGAGCTGGCCGGCGATGCGCTCCCGCCCGGCGGCGGCGCCCATCACCGCGCGCTGACCGCGATAGATGTGCACCGCGCCCAGTTCGCCGGCGTGATCGACCCGCAGGATCTCGGCCAGACGCCGCCGGTTCGCTCCCGGCCCAGGCGCGGGCGGGATCGGCCGCGGGCTCATCGGCGCCGCGTCCAGCCGGCCGGCCGGCCCTGGGCGGCGGCCAGGGCGCTGGCGGCGGCGAGGAGGGCGGAGACCACCGCGTTCCAGCCGGCCATGGAGATGCCCAGGAACACCCAGGCCGCCTTGTCGCAGGCGGGCATCGCGGCGCGGGCGCCTTTCAGGAAGGCGGTGAGATCGGCGGCGTTGACGTGGTTCGCCCCGCCGCTGCAACTGGTCGGCCCCGGCCACCACTTCCACTCGGCGCCGGCGTGGTATCCGGCCACCAGGGCGCTGTAGGAGAAGGCGAGCACCAGCAGGACGTTGGCCAGGCGCGTGGCGTTGGCGCGCAGCGGCGTGAGCGTCAGGACCGTGGCGACGCCGGCGATGGCCAGGGCGGCCCAATAGATCTCCCGCTCCCTCAGGCACAAGGTGCAGGGGGCCAGGTGGCCGAAGGTCTCGAAGGCGTGGGCGATGGCCAGCATGGCGGCGCTCGCCAGGAAGGCCATCCAGGGCCAATGTCGCGCGAATTTTTCCATCCTAAAGCGATATGGCTGAATTTCGCCGCTAGGTTAAGAGCCGCGCCGCGATCACCGCCAGGATCGCCAGAACCGCGACAACGCCGGCGACCAGCGCCAGCCGCCGCTCGATAAGCGGCAGGGCGGCCGGCCCGAACCGCTTGACGATCGCCGCCACGCCGAAGAAGCGGACGCCGCGCACCACCGTCGAAGCGGCGACGAACTTCCACAAGGTGAAATGGGCCAGGCCCGAAGTGATGGTCAGCAGCTTGTAGGGGATGGGCAGCAGGCCCTGCAGCAG
>JBBRQW010000003.1:0-64030 GCA_038225765.1 Caulobacterales bacterium
GGTCGAAAACGCCTTCTGCCGCATCAAAGACTTCCGCCGCGTCGCCACCCGATACGACAAGCTCGCCGCCAACTTCCTATCCGCCGTCGCCCTCGCCTCGCTCCTCACTTACTGGCTGTGAATGAGTCTGGAGCCTAGGATGAAAGCCAGCAGGTCCGCAGAGATCCCGAAATCAGTTTTTTCTTGATCGACGACGGCACTGTCAAGACAATTGAGTATAGCCTATTTTTGACCGAAAATCGCTGCGTGCATGTCGAAAGTTACTCAGCGAAAACAACGATCCGGTGCACCGCCGGTGGGGCAAAAAGCCCAGTATAGAATTTGCTTTGACAACGCCGGCCGGACAGATGACCGCACCCCGACAGATCGTCAACTCAGCCCAATTTCACCCTAGCGGAGCAGGGGCCATCCACAGATGACAGCACCAGACCGCGCCCCTCACCGCGTGGGGGGGGCGACAGCGGCATTAGGAAACGGGACCATGAGTTTCGGCCCCACTGGTTGCGCTGAAAAGAGGCGCGCCAAGGAGGACGGAAGGCCGCAACGGCGGAGACGCGCTGCGGGCTCGCGGGCCGCAGTCCCCTACCATAGAGAGTATAGGCGAGCTAGGATGTTCGCTCAGGGTTTAAGCCGGGTTCCGATAAAGCCAATGGCAGACGAAACAGCAGCCGGGGATCGAACCGATCGCTCCCCGGACCTGAAAGATCGTCTCGCGATTTTCCTGTCGAGATTTCAGGAGCTTCGCGTTGTTCGTCCAACTCAAATATTCACCGTAGTCATTAGGCTGCGTCACTACCTGGAAGAAGCGCGCCGCGCGGGCCTCACGCCCAACGTTGCGCAAGTCAACCTATTTTCGCTGACCGCAGCGAAGCTTAGTGCGACGTTGGACCAGTTGCGCTCGCCCCTCGCCTTGGCGCGGACATCGGGCGCGGCGCTGAACATCTGGCGCGTCGCTGGCCTCAAGCGCAACGAGGTGCGCAACGCCGCAGTCCTAGCGTGGTTCTTGGATCCCAAAGGCTCGCACGGACTGGGCACGGCATGCATTTATCATCTTCTCCACGAAGCCTTCCGAGACCATGCCGATTGGCTACCAGGAGAGCCCAGTCTGGCGAACGCCAGCGTGCGGACCGAGTTAAGGCCGCAGGGTAGCGACACCGATCGAGTCGACATAGCCATGGAAGGCGACTCCTTCCTGATTTTTATGGAAGTGAAAATCGACGCGCTGGAGGGCGTCAATCAACTTCTACGTTACGCAGCCGCGGCCCGTGCGATCGGTAAGTCTTGGTGCCTACTGTACCTGAGCTCGAGGCAACCGAAGCAACTACCGCCCAAGACCGTCCAGATAACCTGGCGTGATGTCGTAGCAACCCTCCAAGCAGTCGCCATTAATGCATCTCCCTTTACCCGGCAACTCATGTCCCAATTCGCATCACACATACGGAAATTTTAGGAGCGCCAAAAATGTCATCCGAAGAACTGGACGGTCTGATCGTCGAAAACATGGCCGATCTGGAACAGTCCTACCGGCAGTTCGAGGCCTTAGAGCGCTTGGTATTCGCACAACTCGGTCAGGCCGCCGAGGCTTGGGCCGATGAGAACGAGTGGTTCGGCAATTTCGACTATCTGGAGGGCGAACTGCGGCTCGCGCCGCTCTCCTGGAGGGCAGAGGTTGACGGCCAGAGTACCGAACCTCTCGCCTGGTTTGAACTGGTCGAGGGCGACGGCGACCCGGGAGGCGACAGCCCCGATGGGGATGCCTTCTCTCTAACGCGCCTGTGCCAAAGCCGCTCCGGGACTATCGGCTTCCGTATTTGGCCAGTCTGGTCGAGGTGGAAGATCGAGGGGAACAAGCTTCCGGCTTGGAAACGTGCGACACGCGCCAAGTCGGGAGAGTTCACGGCCATCGGTTTCTCAATTGGCAGCGAAGGGACCGTCTTCCGGCAGGTCAAACTCGACGCTGAGAAGCTCGCGACCGGCGTCCGCCAAGGAAACATCGACGACGTGTTGGAACCATGGCGTAATGTCCTTGGCCAATTGAAGCTAGCGCTGCCGGTCGTCAGAACCATACTCGCACCCGTAGACACATGACCGTTCCGATCGGTTGTTGTCAGACCAAATTTAGCGGCGTGGTAACCGGGGCGGCCTAGGCAAGAGCCAAACAAATCCTCCGACCCGTTTCGCCGGTTCGACTCATCGCAGGAAGTGATCCAGTTAGTGGTCATGATGCACTTGCGTTACCACTTATCGCTTCGGAATGTGGAGGACCTGCTGTTTGAGCGCGGGATCGACGTTTGCCATGAAAGGAAAATTCGATACTGGGTGTTTGCCCCACTGCGGTTCACCGGATCAATCGAGGCTGCGTTTGGCAAGGCGGCCAACTCCATTGCCGCGACACCGCCGGCGGCGCCGACGAGATGGACGAGGCGTCCGGCGACGGATGGGCGGAGCTCCAACCCGATCGCTCCCACGCCGGCGAAATCCGCTTCCACAACGGCGACGATTCCACATTCATCGCCCGCCCGTGGGAGACTTCTTCAACAGCCCGCTAGGAGCAGGATGGTCGGTGAGCCAGTCGAGTTGGAAGCTCTTCTCGACAGAGTGGCTTCTTCGGATGCGCGGGGGGCCGGCGCGCCGCGCTGGGCTCAGGGGCGCCGGCATCATCTCTCCACCGGCTTCTAGAAACGTAGCCCACCACCGCATCATTTCGCGGCGCTGAGCCAGCCACTCGGCGGCATTGTAGGCGGCTCGAACCTCATCGCGTTCAACGTGCGCCAGCTGCCGCTCGATCCAGTCGCGATTGAATCCCTTCTCATTGAGAATGGTCGACGCCATGCCACGAAATCCGTGGATCGTGGCGCGGTGGTGGTAGCCCATCCGGTAGAGAGCGAAGAGCATGGTGTTTTCGGAGATGACTCCACTTTGCGTCTTCGCCGGTAGCACAAGTTCACTCCCCTCGGAGTGCCGCCGCAGCGCCACGAGAGCCGCCACAGCCGGGGGAGCTAGGGGCACGAGATGCTCGTTCCGCATCTTCATTCGAGCGGCCGGTATGCGCCAGAGGGGCGCCGCGCCCTTCAGGTCCTCGAATTCCTCCCACTGAGCAAACCGTATCTCGTTGGTGCGCACGAAGGTGAGAATCGTAAACCAGATCGCCTCGGCGGTGCGCTTGTCGCCATCGTAGTCATGCAGCGACTTCAGGAATTCCGGCAGGTCGCGAGCCTTCAACGCCGTGCGATGCTTTGCCGGAGCGGGCGTCGCGAGCGCGCCGGCGATCTCCTCGGCCGGATTCTTTGTCACGAGCCCCCCGGATTTGGCGTAGCTGAACACGTCGTTGACGTAGTTCTTGACCCGTCGGGCCGTTTCGACGGCGCCTCGGCCTTCGATCTTCCGCAGCACATCCAGCAGCTCGCCAGGACCGATTGCATCGATCGGAACCTCGCCGATCTGGCTTATGACGTCCGCCTCGATCCGGCTCCATATCCGCTTCCGATAAGCCTCGACCCAGCCACTCTTGCGCGCTTCGAACCACCGTTGCGCCACCTTCGCGAAGGTGTGGTCGGCGGCGACGCCGGTTTTTTGGTTGCGCCGCATTCTGGACGGATCGCGCCCTTCCCGCAGGGACCGCTTTGCATCGTCGCGCTGGTCTCTCGCCTCCGCGAGCCCCACGAGCGGAAATGCGCCCATCGCCAAGGTGTTGCGTTTGCCCGCGAAGCGATAATCCAGGCGCCAAAGCCTCGAGCCGGTGGGCGTCACCAGCAGATAGAGTCCGCCAGAATCAGGAATCTTGTACGGTTTCGACTTCGGCTTCGCGCTTTTGATGGCGACGGCGGAAAGAGGCATGACGGTATCCGGTCGGTACGAGTCGGATCGATGCCGACAGAAATACCGTCTCAGAGTCTTGGATGCAACCGAACGGTGCCAAGCCTGCCTGGACGCAAAATTGCGATATTACCACAAGTTGAACATCCTTCCGGACCTCCTGAGATGCCCTGGAAACTAAGAATGGTAGGCCCGGCAGGACTCGAACCTGCAACCAGACCGTTATGAGCGGCCGGCTCTAACCAATTGAGCTACGGGCCCCCGGTTGGCGGGGCGCCAGCGGTTATCACGGCGCGGGCGCCGCTTAAAGCGCACGTTCAGGTTCGCTTCGCCAGGGATGGCTGATAGGATCAGGCCAAGGAGGCCACCCCCATGAAACGCTCGCCTGTCGCCGGGGCCATCGCCGCCCTTGTCCTGACATCAGCCCCCCTCGCCGCCGCCGCCCAGGCGCCAACCGGGGGGACCGACTCCGCTTTCGCGGCCACCACCTTGACCCTGGCCGCCTACGGAGAGGCCAGGATCGCGCCGGACATGGCGACGATCAGCCTGGGGGTGGAGACGGCGGCCCCGAGCGCGGCGGGCGCCATGCGCGCCAACGCCGAGCGGATGGCGCGGGTGGTCGCGGCCTTGAAGAGCGCCGGGATCGAGGGGCGCGACCTGCAGACCGCCAACCTTTCCCTGACGCCGCAATACGCCTATGAGCAGAACCGCCCCGCCAGGCTCACCGGCTACCAGGCCTCCAATCAGCTCACCGTCACGGTGCGGGACCTGACGCGCCTGGGGGCGGCGGCCGACGCCGTGGTCGGGGCCGGCGCCAACACCATCAGCAATATCGCCTTTGGCCTCGCCAATCCGGTGTCGGCCGAAAACACGGCGCGGATCGCGGCGGTCAAGGCGCTGGAGGACAAGGCCGCCCTTTACGCCCAGGCGACGGGCTATCGCATCGGCCGGTTGGTGAACCTGAGCGAAGGCGGCGGCTATGCGCCATCGCCGCCCAGGCCGATGCCGATGATGGCCATGCGCGCCGAAGCCGCGCCGACGCCGGTGGAGGCGGGCGAACTGAATGTGCGCATCGACATCACCGGGATGTTCGAACTGGCGAAATAGGCCCTCACAGTCCCGCGCCCGCGAACGCCGCGGCCAGGCGGGCGATCATCTCCTGGCCGGGAAGGGCCCGCTGGCCTTCCATCACCGCCGAATAGACCAGGTCGCGTTTGCCGGCGATCCTGCCCTCCGCCCAGCCGACCCGGCGCGTTCCGTCGGGAGTGGAGGGGCAACTGGCGCCGCGCCCGTCGGCCGCGCCCGCCAGCGCCAGGGCGTTCTCCGCCGACATGACGCCTGGCCGGTCGCAGGCCGGCAGGCCGCGCACACAGTTGAAGCGCTCGCCGTAGCGATAGACGATCCTGCGGCTGGCGCGATCGGCGATCACGACGCAGGTGGTGGGATCGCCGATGGTCTCGGCGATGGCGCGGTCGAGGGCGTCGGCGGGGAGGCCGCCGGCGGGCGCCGAACCGGCCGGCTTGGCGCAACCCGCCAGGAGCAGCGCCCCGACCGCTCCGATCGCCACCCAGTGTCCGGCCATCGCCGCCTCCCTCAACGGGTCCATCCTCAATCCACAACAGGGGGCTAGCGGAATCAACCCTTGGTTCCGCGGCGCTTCAAGATAGCGCCGCCTCGCCTTGACCTCGCGGCGGCCCCGCCCGATGGTGGCGGGCAAATCAAACGCCTGTTTCAAGGAAAGCGCCGATGACTCTGTTCGATCTGACCGGCAAGGTCGCCGTCGTCACCGGCTCGACCAAGGGAATCGGCAAGGCGATCGCGCAGCGGCTGGCCGAGCATGGGGCCAAGGTGGCGATCTCCTCGCGCAAGGCTGGCCCGTGCGAAGAGGTCGCCGCCGCGATCAACGCCGAACATCCCGGCGCCGCCATCGCCGTCCCGGCCAATATCTCGTCCAAGGACGACCTTCAGAGGCTGGTGGACGAGACTCGCGCCGCTTATCGCAAGATCGACATCCTGGTCTGCAACGCCGCCTCCAACCCCTATTTCGGGCCCATGTCGGGCATCACCGACGAGGCGTTCCGCAAGATTCTCGACAACAACATTGTCTCCAACCACTGGCTGATCCACATGGCCGCCCCGGAGATGGCGGAGCGGCGAGACGGGGCGATCGTCATCGTCTCTTCGATCGGCGGCCTGCGCGGCAACAGCGTTCTGGGCGCCTACGCCATCTCCAAGGCCGCCGACATGCAGCTGGCCCGCAACCTCGCCCAGGAACTGTCGCCCAGCAATATCCGGGTCAACTGCATCGCCCCGGGCCTGGTCAAGACCGACTTCGCCCGCGCCCTGTGGGATACGCCGGAAGCCGAAACCCGCTCCAGCGCCGCGACGCCGCTGCGCCGCCTGGGCGAGCCCGACGACATCGCCGGCGCGGCGGTCTTCCTGGCCTCCCGCGCCGGCGCCTGGATGACCGGCCAGACCATCGTGGTCGACGGCGGGGCGACGAGTTAGCCGTTCCGCCTCGAAAGCTCCCGCGCCCTGGCCAGCCGCCGCGCGCCCTCGTCCAACGTCTCGTCAGCCTTGGCGAAACACAGGCGGACGATCGATGTCACCGGGTCGGTTTCGTAGAAGGCCGACACCGGGATGGCCGCCACGCCGGCCTCCTTCACCGCCCGCAGGCAGAAATCCCGGTCGCCTTCGTCGATGCCCGAGGCGGCCAGATCGACGTTGAGGAAATAGGTGCCGGCGCTCTCCAGAACCGCGAAACCCTCGCCGTGCAAAGCCGCCGCCAGGCGGTCGCGGGAACGGGCCAGATCGGCCGGCATGGCGGCGAACCAGTCGTCGCCATGGGCCAGTCCCCAGGCCACCGCCGCCTGCAGATTGGGCGGCGTGGTGAAGGTAAGGAACTGGTGGGCCTTGGCGAGCACCGTCGTCAGCGCCGGCGCGGCGCAGATGAACCCCACCTTCCAGCCGGTGAGGGCGAACATCTTGCCGGCCGAGCCGATCTTGACGCAGCGGTCTCGCATTCCAGGAAAGGTCATCAAAGGCAAATGACGGGCCGGGGCGAACACCACCTGCTCCCACACCTCGTCGCACACCGCGACGGCGTCGAAGCGCACGCAGAATTCGGCCAGCAGGGCCAGATCGCTCTTTGGGCAGACGCTGGCGGTGGGGTTCAGGGGGTTGTTCAGAACCACCAGGCGGGTGCGCTCGCTGAACGCGGCCTCCAGCATCGCGCGGTCGAAGCGCCAGTGGGGCGGCTGAAGGCTGACCAGCTTCGCCACCCCGCCGGCCCGCCGCACCATGGGCAGATAGGCGTCGTAGAGCGGCTGAAACAGCACCACCTCGTCGCCCGGCTCGATCAGGGCCAGGAAGGCGCAGGCCAGGGCCTCGGTGGCCCCGGAGGTGACCGTGACTTCGGATTTCCAGTCCAGGTCCAGGCCCTGGAACCGGCCATAGTGGCGGGCGACCGCCTCGCGCAGTTCGGCAAGGCCGGCCATGGGCGGATACTGGTTATAGCCGTTCAGCACCGCCTCGGCGGCGTGGCGGCGGATCGACTCGGGCCCTGGTTCGTCGGGAAACCCCTGGCCCAGATTGATCGCCCCGTGCTCCCGCGCCAGGCCGCTCATCACCTCGAAGATGGTCGTCGGCAGGGCGGCATAGATCAGGTTGGCCATGGACGGCCCCTCAGGCGTCTTCCTTCACCCGCCGTTTCCGGAACGTGGGGTTCAGGACCTGTTTGCGCAGGCGGATGGACTTGGGGGTGACCTCCACCAGTTCGTCGCCCTCGATATAGGCGATGGCCTGTTCGAGGGTCAGGCGGCGCGGCGGGGTGAGGCGGATGGCTTCGTCCTTGCCCGAGGCGCGCACATTGGTGAGCTGCTTGGCCTTCATCGGGTTCACGTCCAGGTCGTCGGGCTTGGCGTTCTCGCCGATGATCATGCCCTGATAGGTCTTCTCCCCGGCCCCCACGAACATGGTCCCGCGGTCCTCCAGGTTCCACAGAGCAAAGGCGGCGGTCTCGCCGTCGGAGTTGGAGATGAGGGTCCCGCGCCGGCGCCCGTCGATGGCCCCTTTGTAGGGCTCGTAGTGGGAGAACACCCGGTTGAGAACGCCGGAGCCGCGGGTGTCGGTGAGGAATTCGCCCTGGTAGCCGATCAGGGCGCGGGACGGGGCCTTGAAGGCGAGGCGGGTCTTGCCGGTTCCCGACGGGCCCATGTCGCTGAGCTCGGCTTTGCGGGCCGACAGCTTTTCGATGACGATGCCGCTGAAGTCCTCGTCCACGTCGATGACCACGTCCTCGATCGGCTCCAGGCGCGCGCCCGTCTCCGGGTCGGTCTGGAACACCACCCGGGGGCGGCTGATGGAGACCTCGAAGCCCTCGCGACGCATGCTCTCGATGAGCACGCCCAGTTGCAGTTCGCCCCGACCCGAAACCTCGAAGGCGTCCTTCTCGCTGGTCTCGGCGACCTTGACCGCGACATTGGCCTCGGCCTCGCGCAGCAGGCGCTCGCGGATCACCCGGCTCTGCACCTTGTCGCCCTCGCGCCCGGCCAGGGGGCTGTCGTTGACCGAGACGGTGATGGCGATGGTCGGCGGGTCGATGGGCTGGGCCGGCAGGGCGCCGGCGGCGTCCAGAGCCCCGATGGTGTCGGCCACGGTGGCGCGGGTGAGGCCGGCCACGGCCACGATGTCGCCCGCCAAGGCCTCGTCGATGGGCTGGCGCTTGAGGCCGCGAAAAGCCAGGATCTTGGTGATCCGCCCGCGCTCCACCTCGGTTCCGTCGCGGGCCAGGGCGCGGATCGCCATGCCCGGAACGAGCTTGCCCGACTCCACCCGCCCGGTGAGCAGGCGCCCCAGGAAGGGATCGGCCTCGATCAGCACCGCCAGAAGCTGGGCCGGATCGCCGGCGCGGGCCTCGGCCGCTGGGGCCGGCACATGCTCGACGATCTTGTCGAACAGCGGCGCCAGATCCTTGCGGGCGTCGGCCATGTCGGCCACCGCCCAGCCCTGCTTGCCGCTGGCGTAGAGGTGGGGAAAATCGAGCTGGTCGTCGCTCGCCCCGATGGCGGCGAAGAGGTCGAAGGCTTCGTTCAGCACCTTTTCCGGGTCGGCGTGCGGCCGATCGACCTTGTTGAGCACCACGATCGGTTTGAGCCCCAGTTTCAGCGCCTTGCCGAGCACGAACTTGGTCTGCGGCATCACCCCTTCCTCTGCGTCCACCAGCAGCAGGCAGCCATCGACCATGCCGAGGATCCGCTCCACCTCGCCGCCGAAATCGGCGTGGCCGGGGGTGTCGATGATGTTGATCCGGGTCTCGCCCGCCGCCCCATGCCACAGGACCGAGGTCGCCTTGGCCAGAATGGTGATGCCCCGCTCGCGCTCCTGATCGTTGGAGTCCATGGCCCGGTCGAGATGGGTTTCGTTGGCGCGGAACACCCCCGACTGCCCCAGCATCTGATCGACCAGGGTGGTCTTGCCATGATCGACATGGGCGATGATGGCGATGTTGCGCAGGGACATGAGGGCGGGAGACTTCTTCAAAAGGAGGCCGGCTTGTAGGCGATCGCGCCGGTCATAGCCATATGGGCTGGCGACGGCGCGGTTGGCTAGTGCGCCGCACCATTTTCCGCATCGGGCCGAGGGGTTGTTAGAGCGCGGAATACCTTGCGATAATTCCTGCATAGCACATTTTTTGGCCCTGATGCGCACTTTTTCACTTGATGGATTGTGCGCCGCACCCTAGATTGTGGTCACGAGGCGTCCCTGACGCGTCTGCCCTTTTTGGGCGTTTCCTCCCTAATGAACTGGCCGCGCCTTCAATGGCGCGGCCTTTTTTTGTGCGCCGCCAGGGCCCGGGCCTAAAGGCCCGCCCAGTCCGCCGCCGCCAGCGCCCCGAACACCCCCTCCAGATTGGCCTTGAGGCCCGCGAACCCGGCGGTCGGCGCGAGGGTCCCCTCGTCGAGATAGAGGGCCCGGTTGACCTCGATCTGAAGGGCGTGGACGCGCCGGGCCGGGCACCCGTAGTGTTCGGTGGTGTAGCCGCCGGCATAGGGGGCGTTGCGCGCCACGCCGTAGCCTCTGGCGGTCAGCTCGCGTTCCACCAGGCGCGAGACGGCCGGAGAGCAGGCGGTGCCGAACCGGTCGCCCAGGACCATGTCGCAGCCGGTGCCGCCGGCCGCCTGCAGGGCGGCGGCGGCCGGCATGGAGTGCCAGTCGATCAGGATGGCCACGCCATGGCGCTCGCGAGCCTCCCCGATCAGGCCGGCGAGGGCCTCGTGATAGGGCCGGTGGACCGCCTCCACCCGCGAGCGCGCCTCGGCGAAGCTGAGCTTGCGGGCGTAGATCTCCTCCCCCTCGCGCACGACGCGGGCGATCGCCCCCAGGCCCGCCGCCACCCGGGCGCCGCGGCCGCGCGCATAGGGGGGCAGTTCGTCCTCGAACATGGCCGGGTCGAGCTCCCACGCCTCGCGGTTGACGTCCAGCCACACACGGGCGAGGCGCGCCGCGATCACCGTCGCCCCGAACATCGGCGCCCGTTCGACCAGTCGATCGACAAAAGCGTCCTCGGATCGGCGGATGGCGGCCTTGCCCAGATGCGAGGCGTCCATCATCGGCGAGGGGTAGACCCGCCCCGAGTGCGGCGAGGCGAACACCAGCGGCGCGCGGGAAGTCCCTGGCGGCGGGCGGCTCACGACAAAAGGCGCCGGGCCTCCATCGTCCGGAGATTCATCGGGGTCGCGCGCCGCCGCGATCGGCTCCCAAGCGTTCATGGCCCCATATTCGGCAATGCGGGGGCCGGGTCAAACGCGTCCTCCCGCTTGCGCCGGTTTGTCGCCGTCGGTATATCCCGCTGCCCTGGTCCCAGGGGCCTGAAGGCGGACGCGTAGCTCAGCGGGAGAGCACTACGTTGACATCGTAGGGGTCGCTGGTTCGATCCCAGCCGCGTCCACCATTTTCAACTAAGTTTCTGGGACTTACGAGAATCCATCGGGCCGGGTCGGTTCGGCGGGCCGCGCAAGCGCCGGGGGCGGAAACCGGTCCGCGCCTTGGCTCAAACCTTGGGCGTGGCGAGGCGCGAGGCGATTTGGGCCGCGCGGTCACGCACCCGGAACCCCCAGATCGTGCGCGGCGGCTCGCAGGGCGGCCCGTCGCCCTGGGGAATCCGCGAACGCCTGGAGCGCGTCGCCGTAGGTGGTCGCGGCGGCGGCGGCGTCGCCCTGCACCATGCGCGCGCGCATCAGGCGCACCCAGCCGTCGTCGTCGCGGGGATGGGCTTTCAGCCGCGCCGCCAGGCGCTCGACCATGCCGGCGATCATCGCCTGGCGGGCGCTGGCCGGCATGGCCTGGGCGGCGGCCACCTGATCGGCGTTCGGGCCCGGCGGCGGCGGGGCGGCCGCCTCCGGCGCGGGCGGCAGTTTGCCGACGATGTCCTCCCCGTGCTGTTTGGCCACGCGTTCGACGAAGCCGCGCACGTCGGCGACCCACGGCGCGTCCGCCGGCGCGCTCTTCAGAAGGGCGATCCAGTCGGCCATGGCGCCGGCGTGGTCGCCGCGCTGGTCGCGGGCCATGGCCAGAAAATAGCGCGCCCGCGGATCGCCGGGATTCTTGGCCAAGGCCGCCTGAAAGGCGGTTCGCGCGGCGGGCGTGACCTGCCCGTCGGCGGCCTGCGTCAGCGCTTCCGCCTGAGCCGAAAGGTATTCACCATTGCCCGGATCGAGGGCCGCGGCGCGGCCGTAGGCCCCCGCCGCGTCGGCGTAGCGGCCCACCTGCATGTAGGACCAGCCCAACATCCGCCACCCCCGCGGATCGCCCGGCGAGGCTTTCATCTTGGCCTCGAGCTGGGCGACCATGCTGGCGATATCGGCGCCGGGACGATCGGCGCCGGTCGTGGCCGCCGGCGCCGCCGCGGCGGGCGGCGCGCCGGCCAGGTCGGGCCGGCCGATCTTCAGGTAGAGGCCCGTCGCCCCAAGGGCGACGATCGCCGCCAGGCCCAGGCTCAGGAGGATCAGCGAGCGTTCGCCGAGCGGCCGGGCCGGCGGCGCGGCGCCCGCCGCGCCCTCTGCCAGGAGGCGCCGCTCGATCTCCCTGCGCAGGCCCTCGGCTGCGGACTCGGGGAGCGTTCGCGCCGCCGCCTGGGCGTCGAGGTCGGCAAGCTGATCCTTCAGCACCTCCACCGCGCCGCCCTGGCCGCGCCGCGCCTCGTGGCGGCGAACCAGGGGAAAGGTCAGGCCGACCGCCGCCACCGTTGTCATCAAGGTCAGCAGGATCCACAGCATCAGGCCGGCTCGTCCGCCCGCAGAATCTTGTCGAGCGCGGCCTGCTCGGCGTCGGTGAGCGGCGGCGGGGCGGCCCGCCCTCGCCGGCTCAGATACAGCGCCACGCCCGCGCCGCCGGCCGCCAGGGCCGCCAGCGGCCCCAGCCACAGGAACAGGGTCTGGCCGTCGAACGGCGGCTTGAGCAAGACGAAGGTGCCGTAGCGCTCCACGATATAGGCGATGGCCTGGCGGTCGCTGTCGCCGGCCGTCAGGCGCTCGCGCAGGATGATCCGCAGGTCGCGGGCCAGTTCGGCGTCCGAATCGTCGATGGTCTGATTCTGGCAGACGACGCAGCGCAGCTCGCCGCCGATGGCCCGCGCCCGCGCCTCCAGCGTCGGATTGGCGAGCTGTTCGTCGGGCATCACCGCTCGCGCGTGGCCGGCCACAAGGAGCGCGCCCAGGGCCACGGCGCCCCGGACCATGGCCGCCGGGCGCTTCATGACCGCGCCCCGAGCCGCGTCATCAGCGGCTCGATGGTCCTCACCCAGTCTTCCGGCGCGATCGGGCCGACCTGCTTGTAGCGCACCACCCCTTGCCCATCGACCACGAAGGTTTCGGGGACGCCGGCGACGCCCAGATCGATCCCGACCCGCCCGGACCGGTCGTTGCCGACCGTGCCGTAGGGGTCGCCGTTGTCGGCCAGGTATTTCGCCCCGTCCGCCGCCTCGTCCTTCCAGTCCAGCCCCTCGATCGGCACGCCCCGCGCCTTCAGGGCCAGCAGGACCGGATGCTCGACGCGGCAGGAGACGCACCAGGAGGCGAAGACATTGAGCAGCCGCGGGCCGCCGCGCAGATCGGCGGACCTCAGCCCCGCCTCCCCCGGGCGGACGGGCGGCAGGGCGAAGGCCGGCAAGGGCTTGTCGATCAGCATCGACGGCAGCTTGCCGGGGTCGCGCCCCAGGCCGGCCACGAAGGCGGCGATGAGCAGGGCGAACAGGGCCGCCGGCAGGAGGTAGATGGCGCCCTTCATGCCGTCGCCGGCGCCGGTTGAGGGGCGATGGCCGCCACTCGCCTCACCACCGCCCGCCGAAGCCCGCGGTCGGCCAGCGACAACAGGCCGCCCAGGGCCATGATCAGGCCGCCGCCCCAGATCCAGCCGACCAGGGGATGGTTCCACAGCCGCACCACCAGACCGCCGTCGGCGCTCTGGTCGCCGATCGAAACATAGGTGTTGCCCATGAGGCCGACCCCGATCGCCGCCTGGGTGGTGTGGGTCTGGCTGACCGGGTAGAACCGCCGCTCGGAGATCAGGGTTCGCGCCCCGCCCGCCCCGAAAACGCCGGCTCGCGAGACCTCGAAGCGGGCCTGATTGGCTTCGTAGTTGGGGCCGCGCACGATCCGCACGCTCTCCAGGGTCACCGTCTTGCCGGCCAGATCGACGCTCTGCCCGGCCGCCATGGTCAACACCTTGTTGCTCTGCCAGGCGGTGACGCCGGTGATCCCCAGGGCGGTGACGCCCAGGCCCGCGTGCGCCAGGGCCATGCCCCAGACGGCCAGGGGCGTCGCCCGCGCCAGCCGCGCGACCTCGGCCCCCGCCCCTTGGCCGATCCGCCAGCGGCGGGCCAGGATGGTGAACGCGGCCCCGATCAGCCAGACGCCGAGCGCGACGCCGAGGGCGGTCAGCAGATGTCCGACGCCTACCGTCGCCGCGACCGCGACTCCCACGGCGCCGGCCACGGCGGCCGGCCAGCGCAATCGCTTCAGGAGGGGCCGCGCCTCGTCGCGCTTCCAGTTGAGCATGGGCCCAAAGCCGGCCAGCAGCAGCAACGGCATGAACAGCGGCACGAAGGTCAGATTGTAATAGGGCGGCCCGACCGAGATCGCCTCGCCATGCAGGACGGCGATGAACACCGGATAGAAGGTCCCCAGGAACACGGTCGCCGTGGCGCTGAGCAGGAAAAGATTGTTGAGGGTGATGCCGCCCTCCCGCGACAGCGGGGCGAACAGGGCCCCGGTGCGCATGGCCCGCGCCCGGGCGGCGAACAGGGTCAGCGCCGCCCCGGTGGCCGCCGCGATGATGACCAGGATGTAGACCCCTCGCCGCGCATCCAGGGCGAAGGCGTGGACGCTGGTCAATATCCCCGAGCGGACCAGGAAGGTGCCGACCAGGCTCAGGGAAAAGGTCAGGATGGCCAAAAGGATGGTCCAGGCGATCATCGCCCCGCGCCGCTCCAGCACCAGGGAGGAATGCAAGAGGGCCGTGCCCAGAAGCCACGGCATGAACGAGGCGTTCTCCACCGGATCCCAGAACCACCAGCCGCCCCAGCCCAGGGAATAGTAGGCCCACAGGCTTCCCGCCGCTATGCCGACGGTCAGGAAGGTCCACGAGGCCAGCACCCAGGGCCGCACCCAGCGCGCCCAGCCGGCGTCCACCCGCCCTTCGATCAAGGCCGCGACGGCGAAGGAAAAGGCGATCGAGAAGCCGACGTAGCCGAGGTAGAGGATCGGCGGATGAAAAACGAGGCCAGGGTCCTGCAGCACCGGATTGAGTTCCGCTCCGTCGAGCGGGGCGGGAAAGAGGCGGGTGAACGGGTTGGAGGTGAACAGCAGAAAGCCCAGGAAGGCCACGCCGAGCATGCCCTGCACGGCCAGCACCCGCGAGCGCAGGCTGTCGCGCAGCGAGCCGCCGAACAGGGCGACCGCGGCGCCGTGCAGCGCCAGGATCAGCACCCAGAGCAGCATCGATCCTTCGTGGCTGCCCCAGGTCGCCCCGAACCGGTAGATCAGCGGCTGGGCGCTATTGGAGTGCGCCGCCACCAGGGCGATGGAGAAGTCGTTGCCGATATAGGCCGCCACGAGGCTTAAGAAGGCGAGCGCCACGAAGGCCGCATGCAGCAGCGCCGCGTTGCGGCCGATCGCCATCAGCGCCCCGTCGCCCCGCCACGCCCCCCAAAGCGGCGCCACGGCCTGAGCCAGGGCCAGCAGGAGCGCGAGAATAAGCGCGTACTGGCCGATTTCCGCCGTCATGATATGCGTTTACCTCGTCGGCCCGAGCGGTCACTATAGCGGCGCCAGCGCGGGCGATGAACGAATAGGTCGGCGGCGCGGTCGCGGCAAGGACGGGCGGGCGCGGGGAAATCGGTTCGGCCCGAGGTTCGCTGGGCGAAACCGGGAGGGAACACAATGCCGCTCACCGTCGTCGGCGCCGGGCTTGGGCGCACCGGGACCATGTCGCTGAAACTGGCCCTGGAGCAGCTTGGCTTCGGGCCGTGCTATCACATGATCGAGGTGTTCAAGAACCCGGCCGCCTTCGCCTGGTGGGAGGCGGCGGCCGATGGCGAGGCGGTGGACTGGGAGCGGATTTTCGAAGGCTACCGGGCCACCGTCGATTGGCCGAGCGCCACCTTCTACAAGGCGCTGGCGGACGCCTATCCGGACGCCAAGGTGATCCTCACCACACGCGACCCGGCGGCCTGGTTCGCCTCGACCCAGGCGACCATCTTCGCCCGCGATTTCACCGCCCAGCCGGCCACGCCCTTCGAAACCATGGCGGCCAAGGTGGTGGGGGACCTGTTCGATCGCCGGATGCACGACCGCGATCATGCGATCGGCGTCTATGAACGCCACAACGCCGAGGTTCGCGCCGTCATCGCGCCGGAGCGCCTGCTGGACTATGTGGTGTCGCGGGGGTGGGGGCCGCTGTGCGACTTCCTGGGGGTGGCGGCGCCGGATGCGCCCATGCCCAAGGCCAACTCCACCGAGGAATTCCAGGCTCGCATCGCCAAGGCCGCCGCGGAGGCCGGCGCCCAGGCCTCAGCTCGGCGGTGACGCGAGAGGCCGGCCCCGGCGGCGGGCGCGGCGGGCGAAGCGGGCCGGATCGACCAGGGCCGCCAGGTCGTTTGGCAATGGCGACGGCGCGCCCAGCGCGACAGCGGCCAGGTGCTCGCCGAGCAGGGGAGCGAGGGTGAAGCCGCGCGATCCCAGGCCGCTCAGCACGATGAGGCCGGGCGGGGCGCCCGGGACCGGCCCCGCCAGGGGCAGGTAGTCGGCGGTGGCGGCGCGGATTCCGGTGCGCGCCTCCAGCGGGACGCCGGCGAGGCGCGCGGCCAGGGCGGGCAAGCCTTGCGCCAGGGCCTGGAGGTTGCGCTGGTGGTCGATTTGGCGCGCCTCGACGGCCTCCTCATCCCGATCGTGGGTGGCGCCGAACAGAACCCCGTCGCGGATCGCAATGGCGTAGGCGCCGAACACCGTCGCCATCGGCGCCGCCGCGCCCCTGGCCACGCTCGCCTGGCCGCGCACGGCGGTGAGCGGCAGGCCCGGCGCGAGGCGCGCGGACCCCATGCCGGCGGCCAGGCAGACCACATCGGCGCGGCCGATCTCTTCACCCCGCTCCCCGATCAGCCGCCAGCCGCCATCGCCCCACTCGACGGCCGCCACGCGGGCGCGCCACGTCCGCCCCAGCCAGGCGGCGAGCAGGGGGTCCGGCTCGACCACCAGGGCGTCCTCGATCGCCAGGCCGGCCGGGACCGGCTCGCCCAGCATCCGCGAGGTCTCCAGGGCGCCGACCAGGCGCAGGCGCCCGGGCTCGAAGAGATCGGAGGCGGCGACGGTCGCGAAGCGGGTGGGGTCCTTGGGACCGGTCGGCAGTTGGAGGGCGCCCCTGGCGACGATCGCCTCGGGGGTCAGGGCGAAGAGAGAGACGGCGCGGCGGAAGGCGTGGGCGAACAGGGCGGCCGGCGGCGCCAGGCCGGCGTCGAGGCGTGGCGCCGCCAGGGCGGCCGGGACGCCGGAAGCCCCGGCGCCGGGGCCGATGGCGTCGAACACCTGGGCCTCCACTCCCAGGGCCCGAAACGCCCGCGCCAGGGCGGCGCCGGAGATACCCGCCCCGATGATGGCCACCCGCGGCCGGGGCGCGAGCGGGCGTTTCGCCGCCGCCGGCAGGCGCCCCTCCAGCCGCTGGCGCTTGGCGCCGAAACCGGGCCGCCGCTCCACTTCGAAGCCAGCCGCCGCCAGATCGCGGCGCACCACGCCGGCGACGGTGTAGGTGGCGAGCCGCGCGCCGGGCGCGGAGCGCCGCGCCACTAGGTCCAGAACCTCCTGGCGCCACATCGTCGGGTTGCGGGCGGGCGCGAAACCGTCGAGAAACCAGGCGTCGGCCTCGCCGGTCCATGCGGCCAGGGCGGCGGAGGCCTCCATCATCGCGACATCGACGGTGGCCCCCAACTCGGGAAGGTCGATGCGGTGGAAGCCCCGCGCCCGGCCCGGCCACCGCGCGATCAGCAGGCCGGCGATCGCCGCTATCTCGGGCCACGCCGCCAGCGCCCGGGCCGCGTCCCCCGGCCCCAGGGGGTGGGCTTCGACGCTGAATATGGAGAGGTGTGCGCCAGGCGGGCGGGCGTCCCGCCACAAATGGAGCAGGGCGGCGATGTTGAGGCCGGCCCCAAAGCCCAGTTCAGCGACGCGGAATCGGTCGCGGCCGGACCAGGCCCTGGGCAGGTCGCAGCCGCCCAGAAACACCGTCCGCGCTTCGGCCAGGCCGTCGCCGGCGGAAAAATAGATGTCGCCGTAGAGGCGCGATCTGGGCGCGCCGTCTTCACCCCAGGCGATCGGCGAGAGATGTGGATCGGCGCCCGACATGACTTTTCGCGGCGCCGTCGATGGCAACGAAAAAGGGCCGCCCGATAGGGCGGCCCTTTCCCGAATAAAAACCGCGCTCGCGCGAGGCTTACTGCTTGGCGCCGGAGGCCGCGTTGGTGGCGGCGGCGGCGGACTTCGAAGCGTCGGCGGCCGACATGGCGGCCGAATTCGCGGCGGCGTCAGCCGGGGCCGCGGCGTTGGTCGCCGCGCCGGTGGCGTCGGTGGCGGCCGTCGTCGCCGTGTTGGCGGCGGCGTTCGCGTCGGCGGCGGCGGTCGAAGCGTCGGCGGCGGCGGCGTTGGCCGCGTCGGCGGACTTGTCGGCCGGCTTGGAGCAGGCGGCGACGGAAAGCGCCGCGACGGCGACGCCGGCGACGAGCACTGAACGGATCACGTTGGAGGTCATTGTCCCTGGTCCCTTAAGTGAGGTTTAAGCGTCATGATTGTGCGACGAGCCCTCCGCCGGAACACCCCTTGCAAGGGACCACCGACGACCGACTCGCCTCGAACGCCGGTGCAAATATGCCGGGTTTGGGGGCGAACGCAAGGAAAGAGTTCACAAGGACGTGATCACTTTTTTTCTGGGCTGGGCGCTCAGGCCCGGTTCTGGGCCGCCGCGCGCAGGCGGCGGACCATGTCGACAGAGAGGTAGCCATCGGCGGCCAGGCCCATGGTTTTCTGCCAGGCGCGCAGGGCGGCGCGGGTGCCGACACCCACGACTCCGTCCGGCTGGCCGGGGTTGAAGCCGAGCTTGATGAGGGCCCCCTGGGCGTCCAGCCGATCGGTCAGGGACAGCGGCGTTTCGCGCGGCCAGGCGGTCTTCAGGGGGCCGGCCCCGGCGAACCGGTCGGCCAGCAGGCCCACTCCCAGGGCGTAGGCGGTGGAATTGTTGTAGGCGCGGATGGCGAAATGATTGGGCAGGAGCAGGAAGGCCGGCCCGCCCGCCCCCGAGGGAAGGATCAGAACGGCCGGGGCGTTCGCGTCGGCGGCGCTCCACCCCCGCCCGTCCGCCGGCCGGACCCCCTTGGCCCGCCACCAGGCCGGAACCTCGTGGGACCCTTCCGACAGGCCGTAGTCGAAGCCGGCCGGCAGGATCACCTCCCGCGCCCAGCCCTCGCCGCGCCGCCAGCCGCCCTTGGCCAGCAGATTGGCCGCCGAAGCCAGGGCGTCGGGAGCCGAACCCCAAATGTCGCGGCGGCCGTCGCCGTCGCCGTCCACCGCCGAGGCGAGATAGGTGGTGGGCAGAAGCTGGGTCTGGCCCATGGCCCCGGCCCAGGAGCCCCTGAGCCGGGCCCTCGCCACATCGCCGGCGGCGAGGATACGCAAGGAAGCCAGCAGTTCACCCTCCGCCCACGGCCGCCGCCGCCCGGCCGCCGCCAGGGTGGCCAGGGAGCGGACGACATCGAAATTTCCCTGCAGCGCCCCGAAGTTCGACTCCATGGCCCACACCCCGATCAGGATGTCGCGGGGCACGCCATAGGCCTGCTCGATGGAGGCGAACTGGGGGATGGCCCCGCTCTTGGCGCGGCCGGTGGCGATGCGCGCCTGGCTGATAACCCCATCGATGTAGTCGCTCACCGGCTTGGCGAATTCCGGTTGGCGAGCGTCCAGCGCCGCCACCCGGGGATCGGGCGAAAGGCCCGACAGCTCGCGGTCGAGCAGCGGCCGGGGGAAGCCGCCCGCCAGGCTCCGAGCGTAGAAATCATTGAGCCAGGTGGTGAAGTAGGCCTCCCCGCTCGCGCCCAGGAGATCGGCGGGGGCCGGATCGGCGGCGAAACCGGCGGCGGGGGCGAGGCCGGCAAGGGCGAGGGCGAGGAAGATTCGGCGGTCCATGCGCGAGGCTATGCCCCAGCCGCGCGGTATTTCAATGAAAAGCTTGGCGACACTCGGCGCGGCATACTAGATTTGACCGCGCCGCTAAGCTTGAGCGCGGCGGGCATAGCACCAGAGGGGCCATTCCTTGCCACACCCATTTCGCCGCCTGGCGCGCGTCGCGCTGCTCCTTACCCTCCCCCTCGCCCTGGCGGCCTGCGGGATCAACACCATCCCCACCCAGCAGGAAGCGGCCAAGGCCGCCTGGGCCAATGTGCAGAACGACTATCAGCGCCGCTCCGACCTCATTCCCAACCTGGTCGCCACGGTGAAAGGCTTCGCGGCGCAGGAAAAAAGCGTCCTGGTGGAGGTGACCCAGGCCCGCGCCAGCGCCACCCAGGTCAAGGTCGACGCCTCGACCCTGACCGATCCGGCGGCCTTCCAGAAATACGAACAGGCGCAGAACCAGCTTTCCGGCGTGCTCGGCCGCCTGATGGCGATCAGCGAGCGTTACCCCGACCTGAAATCCAACGAGAACTTCCTGGCCCTGCAGTCGCAACTCGAGGGGACCGAGAATCGCATCGCCGTCGCCCGCCGCGACTACAACGAGGCGGTCAGGGTCTACAACACCACCTTGCGGACCTTCCCCGGAATCCTGTGGGCCGGCACCTTCTATCACAACGAGAAGCCCATGGCCCTGTTCTCGGCCAACGCCGCCGCCCAATCGGCCCCGACGGTGGACTTCGGCGCGACGCCCGGCGCCGCCCCCGGCTCGCCGCCGCCGGCCGGCCCGGCGACGCCCCCGCCTGCCCCGGCCAAGCCATGAGCCGGCTGGCGGGCCTGCTCGCCTTGCTGGCCCTCATTTTCGCCGCCCCGGCCCTGGCGGCGCCGCAATTTCCGCCCCTGACCGGCCGGGTGGTCGATGACGCCCATGTGCTGACCCCCGCCGCCGTGGGGACGCTCACCGCCAAGCTGGCGGCCCTCGAACAGAAGACCACCCGTCAGCTGGTGGTCGTCACCTTGCCGACCTTGGGCGGCTACGACATCGCCGACTACGGCTACCAGCTCCTGCGCCATTGGGGCATCGGCCAGAAGGCGACCAACAACGGGGCGCTGTTCATCGTCGTACCCTCCGAACACAAGGTACGGATCGAGGTCGGCTACGGCCTGGAGCCGGTGCTCACGGACGCCCTCTCCAGCGTCATCCTGCAGCGCGCCGTGTTGCCCAAATTCCGGGCCGGGGATGTGCAGGGCGGCATCGTCGATGGCGCCGACGCCATCATCGGCCAGCTCAGCCTCGACCAGTCGGCGGCCGAGACCCGCGCCGCCCAGGCCGCCGCCGCGCCCCCTCGCTCGCACGGCAATCCCCTGGGCGCCCTCATTCCGATCTTCTTTCTCTTATTCATCGGCTTTCATCTGCTGCGCGGCCGAGGGGGCGGCGGCATGGGCTGGCTGCTGCCGATGATGATCCTGGGCGGCTCGCGCGGCGGCTGGGGCGGGGGTGGCGGGGGATTCGGCGGCGGCGGATTTGGCGGCGGCGGCGGCTTTGGCGGCGGGGGCGGCTCGGGCGGCGGCGGCGGCGCCTCGGGAGGCTGGTAGGATGCTCACCGCCATCGACGAGGACCGCATCGAGGCGGCGGTCGCCAGGGCCGAGGAAGGCTCGGCGGGCGAAATCGTCTGCGTCCTGGCGGCCGAGGTCTCCACCTACCGCGAGGTTCCCCTGGCCTGGGCGGCGGCGGTGGCCCTGGCGGCGCCGCCCATCGCCCTGGCCCCGGGCGTTCATCCCCTGACGATGGCCATCGGCAACGCCTGGCTGCTGGCCCAGCCAGGATCGCTGGAAAGCGACCTTGCCCTCACCCTGGGCGCCTACGCCACCCTCCAGGCGCTGCTCTTCATCGTCACCGCCCTTATCGTCGCCATTCCGGCGGTGCGCCGGCGCCTCACGCCGCGCGCCCTCAAGCGCCACCGGGTGGCCAGGCTCGCCCGCCAGCAGTTCGCCGCCATCGCCGCGCGGGCGCGGGGAAGCCAGACCGGGGTCCTCATCTTCGTCGCCCTGGACGACCGGCAGGTGGAGATCCTGGCCGACGGCGCCATCCACCAGAAGGTCGGCGAAGCGCCGTGGGCGCGCGCCGCGGCCGCCATCACCGGCGCCATGAAAGGCGGCGCCGACCCGACGAGCGGCATCGTCGAGGCGGTGGAAATCTGCGGCGCGGCGCTGAAGGAACACTTCCCCGCCACCGGCCCCCGCGCCCAGGACTTCTCCGACCGCCCGCTGGAGATTTGAGGGGGCGGAGCGTTATCCCAGGTTGCCAATCGCCGCCGTCACCGCGCCCGGGTTTTCCCAGCCCACCATGTGGCCCGCCTGCGGCACGGTCACCAGCGTCGAGCCGGGGATGGCCGCCTGCCACGCCGGCCCGTAGATCGGCGGGATCATCCGGTCGCTCTCGCCCCACACGATCGTCGTGGCCGCCATGATCCGGTAGAGGCGGTCGATCAGGCCGCGCTCGGGGATGGGGAAGAGAATCTTGCCGGCCATGCCGAGCTGGCGGGCGTTGCGGATCAGATAGGCATTGAGGAACTCCGGGTCGTCCATCCTCAGGCCGGCGGTCATCCGCGCCGCGCCGGCCTCCGGATCGTGGAACAGGTAGCCGGGCATCTCATAGGGCAGCAGGGAGAAGAGGTCGGGGATCGGGTGGTCGCCCAGCCACAGGCCGTAGGGGGCGATAAGGGCGAGGCGGGAGACGTCGCCGGGCGCCACCGCCGCCATCTCGGCGGCGATCATGCCGCCCAGGTCAGGGCCGACCAGGATGGGGGCCTTCAGGCCCAGCGCCTCGAGCACGTCCCAGGTGTGCAAAGTGAAATCAAGCATGTCGCGCAGCTCGCCGCACGCCTCGGTCTCGCCGTAACCGGGCAGGAAGGGCGCGAACACATGCCAGCGCTTCGCCAGGGCGGCGAGCAGGGGATCGTCCGCCGCCGCCCCGCCCGCGCCGTGCAGATAGACCAGCGGCTCGCCCGCGCCGCCTTCGAGATAGCGGACGCTCGCGTGGCGCGTTTCGAGACTGTCGGTTTCCATCATGCCCCGCCCGCTCAAGCGTGCTCTGGAACACGGGGCGCGCCGGCCGCCGGCAGGCTGCCGGGCGTCACCCGTTCGGCAAGGGGCTTGCACCAGAACCGCTCGTCGCCCTCGCATTCCGGAAGCACATTCCTCAGCTTGGGCATCACCTTCTCGGCGAACAGCTTGGACGAATACATGCATTTGTCGGCCAGCATGTTCCCCACATGCATCAGGCAGAAGATGTTGCCGACGTTGAGCCCCTTGATCAATTCCTCCATCCGCTGGCGGACCGTCTCGGGCGAGCCGGCGATGACGTGGCCGCCTTCGGTGAGGTCCTTCCAGGTCAGTTCGCCGAACCCCTTGGGCGGCGCGTATTGGGAGAGGGCGCCGGACTGGATGGTCTTGATGGTCCGGTAGCCCGGCGCGTCGGCGTACCCCGGATAGACGTGCAGGCAGCGGTTGTAGAAATAGTGCAGGTGGGGCGCATAGAGGCGCTCGGCCTCGGCGTCGGTGTCGGCCACGCAGATGGTCTGAGCGAAGCCGGCCCGGTAGGGGGAGGCGTCCGGCGCGCCCCGCTGCGCCACCCGGTCCCAGTAGCCCTGCATCAGGGCCTTGGCCCGCAGATAGCCGGTGAAGCTGAGGTAGGAGTAGGAATAGGTGTTGTCGATGCAGAAATCGTAGGTCTCCACCGACCCGCCGCCCGGGATATGGACCGGCGGATGGGGCTGCTGGATCGGTCGCGGCCAGATGTTGACCCGCCGCAGCTTGGTGTAGCGGCCGTTGAAGGCGAAGGGCTCGCGCTCCGTCCACGCCCGGATGATGAGGTCGTGCGCCTCGGCGTATTTCTCGCGGGTCAGGGCCGGAATCTGGCCGTAGCAGTAGTTGGTGTCCATGGAGGTGCCGACCGGGAAGCCGGCCACCAGCCGCCCGCCGCTGATGCAGTCGAGCATGGCGAACTCCTCGGCCACGCGGACCGGCGGGTTGTAGAGGGCGATGGAGTTTCCCAAGACCACGATGGCCGCGTTCTTCGTCCGCCGCGCCAGGGCGGCGGCGATCAGGTTGGGCGAGGGCATGATGCCGTAGCCGTTCTGATGGTGCTCGTTCACCCCGACGCCGTCGAAACCCAGGGTGTCGGCGTATTCCAAGAGGTCCATGTAGGTGTTGTAGACCGCGTGGCTCCTGGCCGGGTCGAACAGGCGCTGGTCGATATCGACCCACACCGAGCGGTTCGTCTCGCGGAAGTCGTCCGGCAGATAGGGCCACGGCATCAGGTTGAACCAGGTGAACTTCACGGGCGTGGCTCCCTTATCGGCGTTCAGTCCGCGCCGACCGTAAGGCAGGATCGTCGCGGCGCGCAATGCGCCACGAAGTTTTCAATCGAGCGACAGCCCTGACCCCCCGGCGTGAAGGCGAATTCTCGCCACCCGGAACCCGAAATATCGACCCGAGCCGCCGGAGCCGAAATAACACCTGACACCGCCGCCGACTTCTGTTCTAGTCCCTGGCAGGGAAACCGTTCGTTCGGCGTGACGCCGGGTGGAGTGCGAGCGTCGGCGACCGCTGTTGGCGACCGGCGCCTTTTTTGGGGGGAAATCAGTGCGAAAGATTTTACCACGGCGCCGCGCCCTGCGCGCGGGCCTGACGGCGCTCGCCTTGACCTGCGCCGGCGCGACGATCGCCGCCGAGGTTCCGGACTATATGCGGCCCATCGCCGGCGAGGCGGCCTCGACGCCGGCCCAGACGGCCAACGGCGACATCCTGGCCCTGAACGCCGCCATGTTCGATCTCTACGGCAATTCCGGCCACATCTTCCAGAAGAACATCCTCGCCCAGCACCCGGTGATCCTGGGCCTGTTCTCGGGCGCGGGAGGGCGTTTCATCCTCTATCGGCCGGGCATGGCGCCGCTGGAGGCGCCGTCGGTTCCGCTGACCTACCAACTGCTCAAATCGATCGGGCACAGCACCATGGCCCTGGCCGAGGTCGTGGCGCCCTTCGTCGATAACCCGGCGAACCAGTCCTGGCGCGGGCCGATGGCCTCCTATCGCAGCCGGATGCAATCGGCCCTGGCCAATCTGGACGCCACCGACATGCCGGCCGACTGGCGGGCCAACAACCAGGCCATCCTCAAGAACAACATCGCCTTCATGGACGCCTGCGCGGCCAAGGGGGCCATATCCCAGGCCGATCTCGACGCCTTCGGCAAGCGGCAGGCGCCGTTCCTGGCCAAGGACGTCTCCTGGGCCGCGCGCACCCAGGTCGCCCACTGGATGGGCGTGATCGGCGGCTGGAAGGCGATGCTGGGCGCCGACTGGGACAAGACCTACGCCGCCAGCAACACCATCTATGTGGCCAGGCAGAACAATGTGCTGTTCAGCGTGTTGGCGCAGTTCTTCCCGCCGGACGCCATCAACGACCGCCTGCTGCTGATCGAGACCGTCTCTTTCACCACCACCCCGGAGGACATGCTCGAAGGGCTGACCCGGATCATCTCCGACCGCTCGGTGGGCTCGATCTTCTTCGGCAACTACCATCTGATGGACTATGAGCTGATGGGCGGGGACGCCCGCGCCGCCATCGTCGAAGAGAGCGCCAAACTCGGCAAGAAGCCGTTCCTGCCGCCGGCCGTGCCGTTCGGCTCCCATCAGTGGCCGACCCTGGTGACGCCCGGCCCGGGCCCCGCCTCGATCGCCGACCTCAAATGAATCTCGACACGATCGTCGAGGTCCGGCGACCCGTTTGCGCCGACGAGGTCACCAGCTGGCGCGACGGCCTGGCCTGGCTGGGCGGCGGCACCTGGTTGTTCTCCGAGCCTCAGTCGGAG
Organism: Caulobacterales bacterium; assembly: GCA_038225765.1. Taxonomy (GTDB): domain Bacteria; phylum Pseudomonadota; class Alphaproteobacteria; order Caulobacterales; family Caulobacteraceae; genus Acaudatibacter. Next base: position 25,395 of record JBBRQW010000003.1, read on the forward strand.
CTCGATACGCTGATCGATCTCGACTCTCTGGGCTGGCCGGCGCTGGAGGTGTCGGCGGAGGGACTGGAGATCGCCGCGACGTGCAGGATCGCCCAACTCCATGACTTCGAAGGGCCGGCCGAATGGACGGCCGTCCCCCTGTTCCGCGCCTGCTGCAACGCCCTGCTGGCGTCGCACAAGGTGTGGAATACGGCCACGGTGGGCGGCAACATCTGCATGTCCCTGCCGGCCGGCGCGATGATCGCCCTGACCGCGGCCCTGGAGGGCGTGGCCACCCTCTGGCCCCGTGGCGGGCCGCCCCGCCAGGTGGCGATCGCCGATTTCGTCACCGGCAATCAGGTCAATGTTCTGGCGCCAGGAGAACTGCTGCGGGGCGTCCATTTGCCGGCGAGCGCGCTTCGCAAACACTTCGCCGTGCGCCAGATGTCGCTGACCCATCTCGGCCGCTCGGCGGCCCTGATCGTGGGGACGGTGGGCGCGGGCGGCCGCGATTTCCGCCTGACCGTCACGGCCGCGACGCCCCGTCCCGTCGTATTTCAATTTGAGAGGCTGCCCGCCGCGGATGCGTTGAGCGATTCAATCGAGGCGAAAATTCCATCGGACGGCTATTTCGACGACGTTCACGGCGCCGCCCCCTACAAGCGCCATCTCACCACCTATTTCGCCGAGCAGATTCGCGCCGAACTCGCGGGGGGGGGCGCCGCATGAACCTGACCCTCAACGGCGAACGCGTCCGCGGCGAGCCCAGGCCCGGCCAGTGCCTCCGCACCTTCCTGCGCGATCTGGGTTGCCTGGGCGTCAAGAAGGGTTGCGACCAGGGCGACTGCGGGGCCTGCACGGTGTGGTTCGACGGCAAGCCGGTCAATTCCTGCCTGGTGCCCGCCTTCCGCGCCGCCGATCACGCCGTGACCACCATCGAGGGCCTTTCGCGGGACGGTGTTCTTCACCCCCTCCAGCAGTGCTTCCTCGACGCCCAGGCCTTCCAGTGCGGATTCTGCGCCGCCGGCATGATCATGACCGTGGCCTCGCTTACCGACGAGCAGCGCCAGGACCTGCCCCACGCGCTCAAGGGCAACCTGTGCCGCTGCACCGGCTATCGCTCCCTCGTCGACGCCATCGGCGGTGTTTCCAACACGGAAGGCGACAAGGCCGGCTCGGCCATGGGAGCCAGCCTGGCCAACCCCTTCAGCGAGGCGATCGTCACTGGCAAGGCGCGCTACACCATGGATGTGGCGGTCGAAGGCACACTGCACCTGAAGGTGGCGCGCTCGCCCCACGCCCATGCCCGCATCGCCCGCATCGACAAGGCCGGGGCCATGGCCATTCCCGGCGTCGTCGAGGTCTTCACCTGGGAAGACGCGCCGCGCCGCCTCTACAGCACCGCCCTGCACGAGGATCATCTGGTCGATCCCGACGATACCTACATGCTCGACAATGTCGTCCGGTTCGTCGGCCAGCGGGTCGCCGCCGTGGTCGCCGAGACGGAGGCGGCCGCGGCGGCCGGCTGCCGCGCGCTCGAAATTGACTACGAGGTTCTTCCCAGCGTCTTCGATCCCGAGGCGGCGATGCTGGAGGGCGCGCCGATCCTGCACGACCACGGCGGGACGAACAGAGGCAATGTCTTCGCGGATATTCAGGGAGAAGTCGGCAGCGTCGCCGACGGCTTCGCGCGGGCCGACACCATCCACGAGAACACCTATTCGACCTCCCGCGTCCAGCATGTCCATCTGGAGACCCATGGCACGATCGCCTGGAAGGGCGAGGACGGCCGTTATCATCTGCGCACCAGCTCTCAGGGCCCCTTCATAGTTCGGTCGAAGCTCTGCTACCTCTTCGGCCTGCGCGACCGCGACCTGCATGTGTTCACCGAACGGGTCGGCGGCGGCTTCGGCGGCAAGCAGGAGATGCTGTCGGAGGATCTGTGCCTGCTGGCCACCCTGAAGACCGGGCGGCCGACGACCTGGGAGTGGTCCCGCGAGGACCAGTTCATCGGCGCCAGCACCCGCCACCAGATGACCACCCGGGTGAAGCTCGGCGCCAGGCGCGACGGGACCTTGACCGCCATCGAGGTCCGCGTGGTTTCCAACACCGGCGGTTACGGCGGTCACGGCGGCGAAACCCTGGGGGCCGCGCTGGGCAGCCCGCTGTGCGCCTACCGGTGCGACAACAAGAAGGCGGAAGGCTACGCGGTCTACACCAACATGATCCCCGGCGGCGGATTTCGCGGCTACGGCGCCTCGCAAACCACCTTCGCCATCGAATGCGCCATGGACGAACTGGCCGGCGTGCTGGGCATCGATCCCTTCGCGCTGCGGCGCAAGAACATGGTGGGCCCGGACGATTGGATCGAATCGGTGTGGCGCGACCCCTCGGACATCAGCTTCGGCAGCTACGGCCTCGACCAGTGCCTAGACCTGGTCGAGAAGGGGCTGGCCGATGGCAAACGAATCGCCAAACCCCACGGCGATGAATGGGTGGAGGGCCAGGGCATGGCCCTGGCCATGCTCGACAGCGGCCCGCCCACCGAACACCGGTCCGGCGCGGTCATGTTCCTCAAGCCCGACGGCGGCTATCACCTGGCGGTGGGATCGACCGAAATGGGCAACGGCTCGACCACCTCCCACCGTCAGATCGCCGCCGCCGTTCTCGGCGCGCGGGCGTGCGACATCGTCATCATCAACGCCGATACCGACGAGACGCCCTACGACACCGGCACCTTCGCCAGCACCGGCACGGTGGTGGCCGGAAAGGCGGTCCACCTGACCGCCATGGCCCTGCGCGACAATATTCTCGACTATGCGTCGCGCAACTCCGGCAAGCCGGCGTCGGCGTGGGCCATCGAGGGCGACGCCGTGGTCTGCGGCGCCACGAGAATCCCGCTCATCGAACTCCACGCCGCCGGGACGCGGGAAGGGCATCGCTTCGAGGCCAAGCGCAAAGCCTATTCGTCGCCGCGCACGGTGGGCTTCAACGTTCAGGGGTTCAGGGTCGCGGTCCATACCCAGACGGCGGAAATCCGCATCCTGCAGAGCGTCCACGCCGCCGACATCGGCGCCCTGATCAACCCCTCGCAGTGCCGCGGCCAGATCGACGGTTCGGTCGGCATGGGCATCGGCTGGGCCCTGATGGAGAACATGGTCTATGACGCCGGCGGTCGGATGGTGAATCCCTCTCTGCGCAACTATCGCATTCCGGCCTTTCCGGACCTGCCGCGAAACCAGATCGCCTTCGCCGACACCTGCGACACCATCGGTCCCCTGGGGGCCAAGGCCCAGGGCGAGTGCGCCATCAATCCGATCGCGCCGGCCATGGCCAACGCCATCGCCAACGCCACCGGCGCGCGCTTCCGTCACCTGCCGCTGACCCCGGACAGGATCTACAGCAAGCTGGGCCCGCGGCCGTGACCGCGCTGGCGGCCGCCTCGGCGGTCACCATCGTCACCCAGGCGCGGGCGCGCGATGAGTCTTCGCAGGATTTCGCCCGCTGGCAGAGCCGGATCAGCGCCGCCGCGGCCGCCTTTCCGGGATTCATCGAACAGAGCGTCATCCCGCCCAACCCCCCCTCGCAAGCCGACTGGGTTATCCTTCAGCGTTTTTCCAGCGCCGCCGCCGCCGCCGCGTGGCTGCATTCCGACCAACGGCGGGGCCTGGTGGACGCCGCCCAGCCGATGCTGGCGGGAGCGGTCGATGTGCATCTGGTGCGCGACACCCAAGCGGGCGTCCTGCCCGCCCCGGTCTCGGCGGTGATCTCGATCCGGATCAAGCCCGGCCAGGAAGGCGCCTACCGCAAATGGGAACAGCGGATCGCTGCGGCGCAGGCCAAGGCCGCCGGCTTCCAGGGCTACCGGTTCGAGCCGCCCGTCCCGGGCGTTCAGGACGACTGGCTGGCGATTCTGCGCTTCGACAGCGAGCCTCATCTGCGGGCGTGGCTGGACTCGCCGGAGCGGGCCAAGCTGCTGGAAGAAGCGGCGGATTTCACCGAAGAATTTCACGCGCGGGTGGTGCGGACTGGGTTCGGGCAGTGGTTCGCGGGCGGCGCCTCGGCCTCGGCGCCGGCCTGGAAGCAGAACATGGTCGTCCTGCTCATGCTCTATCCGGTGGTCTTCCTGTTCGGCCTCTGGGTCCAGAACCCATTTCTGATCAAGGCGGCGCGGCTGCCCTTTCCCCTGGCCCTGTTCATCGGCAACGCGGTCAGCGTCACTCTGCTCAACTATCTCGTGCCGTGGGCGAGCGGCCGGCTCGGCTGGTGGCTGAACCCCAAGGGCGCCAAGCCGGCCCAAGTCGCCCTCACCGGCGCGGTGCTGATCGTCGCTCTCTATGCGGCCTGCATCGCGCTCTTCCTGAGACTTTCATGACCGGGCGCCGGGCCGGGGGCCGCCGCCCGCCTTGCCGCGGCCTTCTGCCTGCTCTTGGTCTGGGCCGGATCGGCCGCCGGGGCCGAGGCGACCGATTGGATCTCGGGGCTGCCCCGCGAGCCCATCCATATCCAGGCTTGGCCGGGGGGAAAGAAGGTCGCGGTCGTCTTCGTGCTCTACGTGGAGGATTGGGGTTACGGCCACGGCCCGAACTTCCGTTCCGATACGGCCGCCCGCGATCCGGACGTGGTCGATGAATCCTTCCGGCAATACGCCATCGACTTCGGCGTCGAGCGGGTCGGCCGGGTGTTCAAGGAGCAGGGCGCGCCCATGAGCATCGCCCTCAACGCGGCGTTCCCCTCAAAGCATCCCGAGGTGTGGAAGGCGTTCCGGTCCCTGGTCCCAAACGCCCCCATCGTCGCCCACGGCGTCAACAACTCGACCGAACTGCTGCCGCTCGGGCGCGGCCTGGACGCCCAGGAAGCCTATATCCGCCGCACCCTCGATACGATCGAGAAGGACACTGGCGTGCGACCGCGCGGCTGGTCGAGCCCCAGCGTCTATCCCAACGCCGACACCTTCACCGCCACCGCCGCCGAGGGCATTCAGTATTCCCTCGACGGGATGGATTCGGATCGCCTCTCGCGCCTAACGACCCGGACGGGGCCGCTGCTGATGATCCCCTACCCCACCGTCACGGTGGACATGGGACAGTATCTGGCGCGCGGCAAGGAGCCGGCCGACATGGAGCGGCTGTGGATCGACTATGTGACCGAATTGGCGAGGGAGGCGCGGGCCGACCCCGGCCGCGAGGCCACGGTGGTGGCGATCGGCATCCATCCGTTCGTGGTCGGGACTCCCGCCGGCGCCGCGGCGTTGCGGCGGGTGCTCGATGATTTCAAACGACAGAATCTGGTCTGGGTGACGGATGTCCAGGCGGTCGCGGAGGCGGCGCGGGAAAAGCGATAGATGTGGCCGGCCTCGGCCGGCGATCGAAACACCTGTTCGATCCACCCATGCTGAAGCATAAGGCGGCCATGACCGACCTTTTCTCCCCCTTGACCCTCGCCCGCGGCCCGGCCTGGAAGAACCGGTTCATGCTGGCCCCGCTGACCAATTCGCAGAGCCACGCCGATGGGCGCCTCTCCGACGACGAGTTTCGCTGGCTGACGATGCGGGCCGAGGGCGGCTTTGGCCTGGTCATGACCTGCGCCGCCCACATGCAGCGCCAGGGGCAGGGTTTTCCAGGCCAACTGGGCGTCTTCTCCGACGATCACCTGCCGGGCCTCGCCCGCCTCGCCGCCGCCATCCGGACCAAGGGCGCGGTCTCCTCCCTGCAGCTCCATCACGCCGGCATCCGCTCGCCGGAGGACCTGATCGGCGGCCGGCCGGTCGGCCCTTCGGACGACGCCGAGACCGGCGCCCGCGCCCTGACCGGGGCCGAGGTGGAAGCGATCGTCGAGGATTTCGCCGCCGCCGCCGGGCGCGCCGAGCGGGCCGGATTCGACGGCGTGGAGATTCACGGCGCCCACGGCTACATCCTCAGCGCCTTCCTGTCGCCACAGACCAACCGGCGCGATGACGCCTGGGGCGGCTCGCCGGCGCGGCGCGGGCGCATCGTCAAGGATATCGTCGCCGCCATCCGCGCCCGCTGCCGGCCCGATTTCCAGCTCGGCCTGCGCCTGTCGCCCGAGCGGTTCGGCCTCGTTACGGCCGAGATCCGCGATCTCGCCGCCGAGCTGTTGGCCTCGGGCGACCTCGACTTCCTCGACATGTCCCTGTGGGACGCCTTCAAGGCCCCGATCGACGAGGCGTTCGCCGGCCGCCCCCTGATCGACTGGTTCGCCGAATTGCCGCGCGGCGCCACGCGCCTGGGCGTCGCCGGCAAGATCATGGCCCCCGACACCGCCGGCCGGGCCCTCGCCCACGGGGCCGATTTCGTCATCCTCGGCCGCGCCGCCATATTGCATCACGATTACCCCCAAAGGCTCGCCGCCGATCCCGGCTTCCGACCCGCCAGCCTGCCGGTGAGCCGCGACTACCTGGCCCGCGAAGGCCTGGGACCGGCCTTCATCGGCTACATGAACAACTGGAAGGGGTTCGTCGCCGAAGCGCCACAGGCAGAGGGGGCGTGAGACGAAGCCGCGGGGCCGGTTTGGCATGCGACACGTCACGCTCCAGAGCCTGACCTGGCGCGATCCCGTCGAGGCGTTCGCGCCGTTCGCCGAGGAGCCGTTCGCCCTTTTGCTGCTCTCCGCCGGCGGCGCGGGCGCGCGCTGGTCCTATCTAGCGCGGGCGCCCAACATTACCGATCGCGTGACCACCGCCGACGCCGACCGCGACTTCCATCGCCTGCGCCAAGTCCTGGGGCGCACGGTCCCGCGCCATCCCGACGGCCCGCCGTTCCAGGGCGGGGTGGTCGGCCTGATAGCCTATGAATTCGCCGACCGGCTCGAACGCCTGGGCCTCACCCGCGATCCCGACTGGCCCGACCTGTTTCTGGCCCGCTTTCACGCCATTCTGGCTTTCGATCACGCCGCCCGCACCGTTCAAGCGATCGGGCGCGGCGAGACCTCCGGCGCCTCCGCGAAGGCCGCTGCCCGCGCCGCGGCCTGGCTCGACGCGCCGAGTGTGCCGCCGGCGCTATTCGGCCCCTCCATCACCTTCCAATCGGACGCGCCGGCGGAGGCCTACGAAGCGGCCGTGCGCAACGTCACGGCGCGGATCGCGGCCGGCGAAATCTTTCAGGCCAACATCGCCCGCGCCTGGAGCGGCCGCCTCGCCGCCGGCGCAGCGCCGTTCGCGGTCATGCGGCGATTGGCGGCGGCGAGCCCCGCCCCGTTCTGCGCCTATTGGCGCCTGCCCGGCCTCGCCATCGTCTCCCATTCCCCGGAGCGCTTTGTCGCCATCGGCGCCGACGGCCGGTCGGTTGAGACGCGGCCGATCAAGGGCACGCGGTCGCGCGGCGCCGACGCGCGCGAGGACGAGCGCTTAAAGAACGAACTCCTCGCCAGCGCCAAGGATCGGGCCGAGAACCTGATGATCGTCGATCTGATGCGCAACGACCTGGCCCGTGTCTGCGAGCCGGGAAGCGTCGCGACGACCGACCTCTTCGCGGTGGAATCCTACGCCGCCGTCCATCATCTTGTCTCCACGGTCACTGGCGTCCTGCATTCGGGGTGCGACGCCGCCGACCTTCTGGCGGCGACCTTTCCACCCGGCTCGATCACCGGCGCGCCCAAGATCCAGGCCATGAAGGTGATCGCCGGCCATGAGGGCCCGCGCGGCCCCTGGTGCGGCTCGCTGTTCTGGGCCGGCTTCGACGGCGCTTTCGATTCCAGCGTCCTCATCCGTACCGCGGCGTTCGTGGAGGACACCCGAGGTTGGCGCTTTCGCGCCTGCGCCGGGGCCGGCATCGTGGCCGACAGCGACCCGGTCGCCGAGCGGCTGGAGACCGAGGCCAAGATCGCCGGCTTGGCCCGCGCCCTGGGCGGACGGCCGTGACCATCGACGCCGCCGATCGGGGCCTGCTGCTGAGCGACGGCCTGTTCGAGACCCTGCTGTGGTCGGGCGGCGAACTCGCCGCCTTCGAGGCGCACGCCGCGCGCCTGACGAGGGGGTGCGCGGCGCTGGGCCTGCCGGCCCCGGATTTCGACCGGCTGAGGGGCGCCGCCGTGGACGCGGTCGCCCGCGCCGGCCTATCGGCCACACGCGCCGCCGTGCGTCTCACCTGGACGGCCGGGATCGGCGGCCGAGGGCTCGACCGCCCGGCGGACCTGACACCACGCCTCATCGCGTCGGCCGCGCCGTCACCCAGGCCGACCGGCGCCGCGCGCCTGCGCACCGTGGGCATCCGCCGCAACGAAGGCTCGCCGGCGTCGCGCCTCAAGACCCTGGCCTACCTCGACAACGTCCTGGCCCGCCGCTCGGCGCGGGCCATGGGCGCCGATGAGGCTTTAATGCTCAACAACCGAGGTGAGATCGCCGGCGGCGCCGCCGCCAACGTCTTCTGGTTCGAAGGCGACGTTCTGGTCACGCCGGCCCTGGACTGCGGCGTCCTGGACGGGATCGTGCGCAACGCGGTGATCGAGCGGGCGCGCGGCGTGGGGATTGAGGTTCGCCAGGTTCGGGCCGCCCGCGACCGCCTCGAGCGAGCGAGCGGCCTGTTTCTCACCAACAGCCTGATCGGCCCGCGGCCGGTGGAGACCCTCGACGGAGTCGCGGTGAGACCGCACCCCGGACTGGATACCCTGCTCGCCCTTTCATTTCCGGAGGTCGGCATTGGACCGCCGCCGGCCCTGCGTTAGGCTCGCGCCAATCGCCCGCAAAGCATCGGAAGCCATGGGACCGGCCAAAGGCGACGCGCCTTGAACGACCTCGAGGAGCCCCTCGCGCAACTGGCCCGCGCGCGCCTGGGCGGCCTGGGCGTCGCCGATCTCACCCGCCTTTCGGCCGGGGCCACCCAGGAGATCTGGCGGTTTTCCCTGATCGAGGCCGCCGGCGCGACCCCGCTCGTGCTGCGGCGCGCCCCGGGCGGCGACCGGGTGTCGGAGACCGCGGTGGGCCTGGAGACCGAGGCGCGGCTGATCGAAGCGGCCGGGTCGGCGGGGGTTCCGGTCCCGCCGGTGCGTTGGGTGCTGGGACCCGAGGACGGCCTGGGTCACGGTTTCATCATGGGCTTCGTCGAGGGCGAGACCCTGGGTGGGCGGATCGCCCGTGGCGAGGCTCTGGCCCCCATCCGGCCATTCCTGGCGCGCCAATGCGGTGATATCCTGGCCCGCATCCACACCATCGACCCGGCCGCCTTTCCCGGTCTGCGCCGATCCACGCCCGCCGAGCAGATCGCCCAATACAAGGAAGCCTATCGCGGCACGGGATGGCCCCGCCCGGTGTTCGATCTTGCCTTGTGCTGGTTGGAGGCCCACTGCCCACCGTCGCCGGAACATCCGCGTCTGGTCCATGGCGATTTTCGCAACGGCAATCTGATGGTGGGCCTGGACGGCGTGCGCGCCGTGTTGGACTGGGAGTTGGCGCATGTGGGCGACCCCATGGAGGACCTGGGTTGGATCTGCGTCAATGCCTGGCGGTTCGGGGTGCTCGACAAGCCGGTCGGCGGATTCGGCGAGCGGGAGGATCTGTGGGCGGGCTATGAGGCGGCCGGCCGCTCAGCCGTCGATCGCGACCGCGTCCGGTTCTGGGAGGTGTTCGGCTCCTTGCGCTGGGGGGTGATGTGCGCCGGCATGGCCGCCGCCTTCCGCACCGTCGATCCTTCCGTGGAGCGCGCCGTCATTGCCCGCCGCGCCTCCGAGAACGAAATCGACCTCTTGCGCCTGCTGGCGGCCTGACGTGCAGGACCAGCCCGCCCCCGGCGAAATCCTGGCCGCCGTGGCGCGGTTTCTCAAGGAGGAGGTGGCGCCCGCCACCGTCGGCCACGTCTCCTTCCAGGCCCGCGTCGCCGCCAACGCCCTGGAGATGATGCGCCGCCAGCTCGATCTCGCGCCGGCGGCGGAGGCCGCGGAGTTGGCCCGGCTCCGCGAGCTGTTGGGCATGGAAGGCGATCTCGCCGCGCTCAACGCCGAACTGACCCGGCGGATCGAAGCGGGCGATCTCGACCTCGCCAGCCCCGGGCTCGCCGACCACCTGTGGGCGGTCACCCTGGCCAAGCTCGCCATCGACCAGCCCACCTACGCCGCCTATCGCGCCAGCCTGGCCGAGCGGGGCGGGACCGAGAAGTAGAAGGATATCCCATGGACTTCACCCTACCGCAGGACCTCATCGACTATCTGGCGCAACTCGACGCCTTCATCGAAGCCGAGATCAAGCCGCTGGAGCGGGCGGACGACAATGTCCGCTTCTTCGACCACCGCCGCGAGCACGCCCGCACCGACTGGGACAACCACGGCCTGCCGCGCCCCGAATGGGAGGCCCTGCTGGCCGAGGCCCGCCGCCGGGCCGACGCCGCCGGCCACCTGCGCTTCGCCTGGCCCAGGGAGATGGGCGGCCAGGGCGGCTCCAACCTCGCCATGGCGGTGATCCGCGAGCATCTGGCCGCCAAGGGGCTGGGGCTGCACAACGACCTGCAGACCGAGCATTCGATCGTCGGCAACAATCCCTTCGTCCTGATGTTCAAGGAATTCGCCACCCCCGAACAGTTCGCCATGTATGGCGAGCGCCTGCTCAAGGGCGAGATCCGCTCCGGCTTTGGCCTCACCGAACCCAACCACGGCTCCGACGCCACCTTCATGGAGACCCGCGCCGTGCGCGAAACGCGGGATGGCGTTCCCGGCTGGCGGATCGACGGCGAGAAGATGTGGACCACCGGCATGCATGTGGCGACCCACGTCATGGTCTTCGCCCGCACCGCCGGCGAGGACGGCGACGCGGCCGGGATCACCGTCTTCCTGGTTCCCGCCGATCATCCTGGGGTGAAGATCGAGGAGTGGCTGTGGACCTTCAACATGCCCACCGACCATCCGCGCATCAGCCTCACCAACGTCTGGGTCCCGGACGCCGCCATCTGGGGGGTGGAGGGGCGAGGCCTGGCGTTGGGCCAAAGCTTCGTCCACCAGAACCGCATTCGCCAGGCCGCCTCGTCGCTGGGCGCCGCCGTCTTCTGCATTGAGGAAAGCGTCAAATACGCCCGAACACGCAAGCCGTTCGGCAAGCCGCTGTCGGACAATCAGGCCATCCAGTGGCCCCTGGTCGAACTGGCCACCCAGGCCGAGATGCTGCGCCTGCTGATCCGCAAGACCGCCTGGGAGATGGACCGCCTGCCGCACAAGGAGGTGGAGCGCCAGATCTCCGACAAGGTCTCCATGTGCAACTACCAGGCCAACCGCCTGGTCTGCGACGCCGCCGACCGCGCCATGCAGGTCCACGGCGGCATCGGCTATTCGCGGCACAAACCCTTCGAACACATCTACCGCCATCACCGGCGCTATCGGATCACCGAGGGGTCCGAGGAGATTCAGATGCGCAAGGTGGCGGCGTTTCTGTTTGGCTATATGGGGCCGAGGAAGAAGGAGATGGCCAAGGTCGATACCAGTCAATGAGCGGTAGGCTAGGCCATAGAGTTGGGAGGGCCGCCGTATGCGCCGTCGTCACGGTGTTTTCCGCATGTTCGCCGCGCGGGAGCGGTTCTCAAAGCGCCGACGATCGCATCCTGCAAGTGGTGAATCAGGTTGGGCAGCGAAATGGCCATCGGCTGGTGGGTGCCGAACAGCCATGGCGGTGGTGCCTACACCGACCAGCGCCCCGCCAAACGAGAAGTTCAGTTCCTCGTCAAGCAAAAGGTCGGGAATGAAGAGATCGTCTGTGGCTACACAGGCTTCCCGCCGCCGAAGGGCTACTCCGGCCCAATGCCGCCGCCGGATTTATTCATTATTCGCAATGGTCGGTTGTTCACGGCCGAGGACATGACCGCAGATCAGCTTGACCGCTGGCAGGATCAGTTATGCGGACCTGATTGGATCAAGCCTCTGTCTTGGCCGGGCGAGTCTTGATCGGCGCGGCACCGCACTACTTTTTAAAAAATTCAGTTCCGGCAATTCCCCTTACCCCGGCCCAGTCTCCAGCGCCCGCTGAACCCCCAGCGGGTCGCCGGCGATCGCTCGCAGATAGGCGCGCGTCGGCTGGTCGGGCTCGGCGCGGCCCTGCTCCCAGTCCCGCAGCGTTCCCAGCGGAATGTGGTAGCGCGCCGCGAAGGCTTCCTGGGTCAGGTTGAGCGCCCGGCGGATGATCTTGGCGCGGGGCGCCGGTTTCATGCGCCGCAACTCGTCGCCGGTCAGAGGCGGGTTGTCGGGATCGCTGAGCGCCGCAGCCTCGATCTCCTCCTCGGTCATGGCGCCCAGACGCGCCCAGTCCGTGCGATCCACGAGCGGTCTTGTCGCGCCATCGGGGAGCACTTCGACGAGGGACCCGTCACGCCCCCGTCTGGTTCTGATAGTAGTCATGCTGTTCTCGTCCGTTCGATCTTCTGGCGGATATGATCCGGATGTAGTCTCCACGCTCGGTATAAACGACGGTGAGAAGCTGGCCGTTCGCCATTCCGGTGATGACAAATCGCGCCTCGCCGTAGTCACGTCTCGTGTCATTCCGTTCGATCGCGAATGCGTCCTGAAAGACGACGCGGGCCGCTTCAAAAGCGACTTGGTGCTTGTGAAGATTGCCTTCGGCCTTCGCCACGTCCCATTCAAACCCACCATCGGTCATATACTGGAGGCCCGTAGTTATGTCAATCATCTAGGTGGCTCGATAGCGCGGCCGCCTCAAATCTGGTCCTTCAGCGTCAGCGTCTCCGGCCGCGCCGCGCCCGCCGACTGAACGGTCAGGACCACCTTCGTCCCCGCCGCCTGGTCGCGGAACTTCTGGCGCAGGTCGGAGATGGCGATGGAGGGGGCGGGCGCGCCGTCCACCTGGGTGATCTCGTCGCCGACCTTCAGGCCGGCGGCCGCGGCCGGTCCGCCGGCGGTGAGATCGACGATCTTGAAGCCCGCCGGCGAGGTGTTGATCCACAGGCCGGCGCGGTCGAAGGTCCCGGCGTCGGGATCGGGCGTCGGCAGGGGCTTGAGATACATGACCTGGTGGCCGTAGTCGAAGGTGACCACAAACCTCTTGAGGAAGCCCGATCCGACGTTGCCCTGGTAGTTGGGGTCGGCGAAGGCGCCCTTGGGGTCGGTGGAAAAGCCGGCGACGACATCGGAAACCCGCACCGGTCCCAGAGTCAGCGCCGATCCGCGGGTGATATAGGAGCGCGAGCGCCCGCCCACCCCCCAGCCGTCCACCGCCGCCACGCCCCTGGGATGTTTGGCGGTCAGGCCGGCCGCCGCCACGAAGGGCCGGGTCAGGGTCAGTTCGACCCGCGAGCCCGTGTCGATGTCGAACCGGCCCGGCAGACCCTCGAAGGCGCCGTGGACCTGCGGCAGGTGGCTGTAGAAGACGAACGGAACAGCGGTTCCGGCGTCTTTCGGGTCGAACCTCGCCGGATCGATGAAGGTGAGGGTCCGCTTGCCGTAGTCGATCTGGGTGACGAAGCGGCGAAACACCTCGAAGCCGACCATGCCCTGTTCGGGAAAGCCCTCCACCTGCGCCGCCTCGAAGGGCACCACCGCCACCGTCTGGCCATCGACGGTCAAATCGCCGATCTGGAAGGTCACATCGCGCGCGAAGCCGATGTCCACCACATCGTTGCCCGCGCCGTTGCCGGGCGCCTGGCCCTCGGTATTCACCGCCAGCGCCTTGGCCGTGCCGGGGGTCAGAAGATCGTGGCCGCCGGTGTCGAAGATGCACAGGAACGGGCCTTTGCCGTTGATCTTCACCTGCGCGTAGATGTGGTTGTTGAGGAGCTGGAACGGCACGGTCGCGCGGCCCGAAGGGTTGACGATGCGGGCGTCGGCCACGGTCCATGGGGGCGCGGCGTAGTCAGCCGCCGGACGGGCCGGAAGAAAACGCGCGCCGGCGAGGGTCTGAGTCTGGCGATACTGCTCGCCCGAGCCATCGTCGATCACCACCTTGCCGGCCAGAAGCGCGCCGTCCACCGGCCGGTAGTCGCTGAAAAAGGTGGTGACGGTCTGCGATCCCTGCCCCTCGACGGTGCGGGCGAGTAGGTGGTCGGCGGCGTCGAACCACGCCTCGAAGGCCTTGCCGCCGACCGGCGTGACGGAAAGGACGTCGTAGCGCCGACCAGCCTCGGTCTTTGAGCCCAAGGAAGTCACCGCCGCCCCACCGCGGTCCGGCCGCCACCACGCATCGGCGTCGCGATAGGCTTCGTTGACGGCGAGCTGGCGCGTATCGCCGCCGGCCTGCGCCGTCACCGCGCCGGACATGTCGCGCATCCACGCCTGCCGCCCGTCGAACCCGTTGGCGCCGGTGGTGGGGCCGATGTCGGCGGTATCCACGAAGGCGCCGCTGGCGATGTCATAGATCGTCCGCGCCGTCCCGGTCATGCCCTGGCCCGAGTAGGCGTATCTGATCTCCAGCGTCCCCTTGCCGGCGAAGGCCGCGCCGCCGCTCGCCGCCCGGTTGGCCGCCAGCACCCCGCCGGCGTCCTGGGCGCCGGCCGCGCCGGCGGTGAGCAGGGCGGCGGAAGCCAGAAGAAGAAGCGTGCGCATGGGCGTTTCCAAGGGTCGGCGGGGCCGGCGGCGCCCACTCACCCGTCGCACCTATCAGCCCCTCGCGGCGACGCCAGTTAGAGTTTGGTAATCTCGCCTGGGCCCAAACGGATCATCGCCCGGTGAAATTCGGCGCCCGCTTGTCCACGAAGGCGGCCATGCCTTCCTTCTGGTCCTCGAAGGCGAACAGGGAATGGAACAGGCGCCGCTCCAGCCGCACGCCCTGGGAGAGGGGCGTTTCATAGGCGGCATTGACCATCTCCTTGGTCAGCATCACCGCGTTGGGCGACAGGGCGGCGAGCTTGCGGGCCGCCTCCATGGCGGTCGGCAGCAGTTCGGCCAGGGGGACCACGCGGCTGACCAGGCCCGAGCGCTCGGCCTCGGCGGCGTCCATGACGCGGGCGGTGAGAATCATGTCCATGGCCTTGGACTTGCCCACGAACCGGGTCAGCCGCTGGGTGCCGCCGGCCCCCGGCGAGACGCCCAGGGTGATCTCCGGCTGGCCGAATTTGGCGTTGTCGGCGGCGATGATGAAGTCGCACATCATCGCCAGTTCGCAGCCGCCGCCCAGGGCATAGCCGGCCACCGCCGCGATCACCGGCTTGCGGCAGCGCGCGGCGCGCTCCCAGTTGCGGGTGATGAAGTCCTCGCCATAGACCTCGGCGTAGCCCTTGGACGCCATCTCCTTGATGTCCGCCCCGGCCGCGAAGGCGCGGTCCGAGCCGGTGATGACGATGCAGCGCACCGCCGGGTCGGCCTCGGCGGCGTCGAGGGCGGCGGTCAGCTCGTCCATCAACTGGTTGTTGAAGGCGTTGAGCGCCCCCGGGCGGTTCAGGCGGATCAGGGTGACCGCGTCGGCGGTCTCGACGATCAGGGTCTCATAGGCCAAGGGGATCGACTCCTTAGGTTTCAGGCAAGGGGCGACCATTCCTGGCCGGCTGGAAGGGGGGCGAAGACGGCGTCGAGCATCGCCGGCGTGACACCTTCGAGGGTGGCGGGATCCCAGCGCGGCGCGCCGTCCTTGTCGAGGATCACCGCGCGCACCCCTTCGGTGAAATCGTGGGCGGCGACCAGGCGGGTGGCGATGCGCATCTCCATGGCCATGACCTGGGCGAAATCGCTCATCGCCGCCCCGGCCCGGATCTGGCGCAGCGCGGTCTTGAGGCTGAGGGGCGACTTGGTTTTCAGGATGGCAAGTTGGGCGGACGCCCATTCGGAACCCTCCGCCTCCAGCGCCGCGACGATGGCCTCCACGCTTTCTCCCGCAAACAGGCGGTCGATCTCATCATGGTGTTCGATCATCGCCGAGCGGCCCGGATCGGACTCCAGTTCGGTGAGGATGGTCTCGATGGCCGCCGGATCGGCGACGATGCCCGCCTTCAATTGCGGCAGGCGCGCCGCCGGCACGACGTCGGTGGCGATGCCGAGGATCTCGCAGCCGGCGGCCCGCAGGCGGGCGCCGGTCAGGGCCAGCCACACCCCGCTCGCCCCGTGCAGCCGGGGCAGGAACCAGCCGCCGCCGACGTCGGGAAAGAGCCCGATGCCGGTCTCCGGCATGGCGAAGACGGTGTTCTCGGTGGCGATGCGGTAGGTGGCCGGCCAGGAAATACCCACCCCACCGCCCATGGTCACCCCGTCCATGACGGTGATCACCGGCTTGGCATAGGTGAAGAGCAGATGGTCCAGGCGGTATTCGGTAAAGAAGAAGGCCCGCGCCGCGGTTCCGTCGCCCGCCACGCTGTCGGCCAGGGCGCGGATGTCGCCGCCGGCGCAAAAGCCCCGCTCCCCGGCGTGATCGATCAGCACCGCCTCCACGGCGTCGTCGGCGCGCCAGGCCAGCAGGGCGTCGATCATCAGGCGGCACATGTTGCTGGTCAGCGACCCCAGGGCCTGGGGGCGATTGAGGGTCAGGCGTCCGACCCGCCCTTCAACCCGGACAATGACTTCCGCCTCACTCATTGGCGAAACAGCTCGCGCGCCACGATCACCCGCATGATCTCGTTGGTCCCTTCGAGAATCTGATGGACGCGTAGGTCGCGCACCACCCGCTCCAGGGGATAGTCCTTCAGGTAGCCGTAGCCGCCATGCAGTTGCAGGGCCTGGTTGGCCACCTCGAAGGCGGCGTCGGTGGCGAAACGCTTGGCCATGGCGGCCAGGCGGGTGACAGCCGGATCGCTGGAGTCCAGGGCGGCGGCGGCGCGGCGGACCATGAGGCGGGCGGCCTCCATCTGGGTCGCCATGTCGGCGATCCTGAACTGGAGGGCCTGGAACTCCTTGAGCTGCTGGCCGAACTGCTTGCGGCTGGAAAGGTAGTCGCGGGCGGTGTCGAAGGCGAACTGGGCCCCGCCCAGGGCGCAGGCGGCGATGTTGAGGCGCCCGCCGTCCAGCCCCTTCATGGCGATGCGAAAGCCCTCGCCTTCGGCGCCGACCCGGTTCTCGGCCGGCACCGCGACATTGTCGAAATGGACCATGGCGGTGGGCTGGCTGGTCCACCCCATCTTGCGCTCGGGCGCCCCGAAGGAGAGGCCCGGCGTTTCCTTTTCCACCACGAAGGTGGAAATGCCGCCCGCCCCGGGACCGCCCGAACGGGCCATGACCACATAGACGTCCGAAACGCCCGCCCCGGAGATGAAGGCCTTGGCCCCGTTCAGCACATAGGTCTCGCCCTCCCGCCGGGCGGTGGTGGCGAGCGAGGCGGCGTCGGAGCCCGATCCCGGTTCGGTCAGGCAATAGGAGGCGATCGCCTCCATGGTGGTCAGGCGCGGCAGGTACTTTTTGCGCAGGGCGGGCGAGGCGAAGGCGTCGATCATCCACGACGCCATGTTGTGGATGGACAGGAAGGCGGCGGTGGAGACATCGCCGTGCGCCAGGGCTTCGAAGACCAGGGTGGCGTCCAGGCGGCTGAGCGCCGAGCCGCCCACGTCCTCGCCCACATAGATGCCGGCGAAGCCCAGGGCGGCCGCCTGCCGCAGCACCTCGACCGGAAAGAAGGCCTCGGCGTCCCAGCGCGCCGAATGCGGCGCCAGCTCGGCCGCCGCGAAGGCCCGGGCGGCTTCCTCGATGGCGCGCTGATCTTCGGAGAGGTTGAAGTCCATGGGCTAGCAATCCTCCTCCGCGAAGCGGGGGAGGGGGACCGCGAAGCGGTGGAGGGGGCGGGGGAAAGAGCGCCGGCGCGCGGCCCGCGCCCCCCTCCCTGGCTTCGCCGGTACTCCCCCCGCCAGGCGGGGGGAGATCACCCCGTTCGCGCCCCTCATCGCCCTCACCCCATGGTCGGAATGACGAAAGCCGAGTCCTCCCACTCGCCCTCCGGCCAGCGGGCGGTCACCGTCTTGACCTTGGTGTAGAATTTCACCCCCTCCATGCCGTGCTGGTTGGTGTCGCCAAAGGCGCTGCGCTTCCAGCCGCCGAAGGTGTGATAGGCCACCGGCACCGGGATCGGCACATTGATCCCCACCATGCCGACGTTCACCCGTGCGGCGAACTCTCGGGCGGCGCGGCCGTCGCGGGTAAAGATGGCGACCCCGTTTCCGTACTGATGATTGGACGGCAGGGCGACCGCCTCCTCGAAGGTGTCGGCGCGGACGATCTGCAGGACCGGGCCGAAGATCTCCTCCTGGTAGGTCTTCATCGCCGGTTTCACATGGTCGAACAGGCTCGGGCCGACGAAGAAGCCCTTCTCGTAGCCCTGCAGGGAAAAGTCCCGCCCGTCGACCACCAGTTCGGCCCCCTCATCGACGCCGATCTGGATGTAGTCCTCGATCCGCTTCTTGTGCGCCGCCGTGACCACCGGCCCGTACTGCGCCGCCGGATCGGAGGATATCCCGACCTTCAGGGTGTCGATCTCGGCCAGCACCCGCTCGCGCAGGGCCTCGGCGGTCTTTTCCCCCACCGGCACGACCACCGGCAGGGCCATGCAGCGCTCGCCGGCCGAACCGTAGGCGGCCCCGATGATGTCCTTGACCGCCGCGTCCAGATCGGCGTCGGGCAGGATCACCCCGTGGTTCTTGGCCCCGCCCATGGCCTGGACCCGCTTTCCGTGCGCGGTTCCCGTCGAATAGACGTAACTGGCTATATCCGACGATCCCACGAAGCTGACGGCGCGGATGAGCGGATGGGTCAGGATGGCGTCCACCGCCGCCTTGTCGCCGTGGATCACGTTGAGCACCCCGGCCGGCCCCCCCGCCTCCATGAACAGCTCGGCCAGCCGCACCGGCACGCTGGGGTCCTTCTCCGAGGGCTTGAGGATGAAGGCGTTGCCCACCGCGATGGCCACTCCGAACATCCACATCGGGATCATGGCCGGGAAGTTGAAGGGGGTGATGCCGGCCACCACGCCGAGCGGCTGGCGCATGGAATAGACATCGATCCCCGGCCCGGCCCCCTCGGTGTATTCGCCCTTGAGGGCGTGCGGGATACCGCAGGCGAACTCGATGACGTCGATGCCGCGCTGCACATCGCCCCGCGAGTCGGCGAGAACCTTGCCGTGCTCGCTCGACAGCAGGGCGGCCAGCTCGTCCAGCCGCGCCTCCACCAGGCGCTTGAACTCGAACATCACCCGCGCCCGCCGCTGAGGGTTGGTCGCCGCCCAGCCGACCTGGGCGGCGGCCCCGGCGCGCACCGCCGCGTCCAGGTCGGGGCCCGTCGCGAAAGCGACCCGGGCCTGGACCTCGCCGGTGTTGGGGTCGAACACGTCGCCGAAGCGCTCCTGCGAGCCCGCGTAGGCCGCCCCGTTCACGAAATGCTCGATCCGCCGCATAACCACTCTCCACGCACCGCATCGCGCGGCAGGTTCCCTTTAGCGCGCAATTTCGGCGGCGCGAAGACGGCCAGTCGGCCGCTGGCGCGAAAGCTTGACAGGTGGAGAGCCGCCGGTGAAGCATAGTCAAGGGCTGTTGGGAGGGCTCGCGAAATGACCAGACTCACGCTCGCCGGCGCGGCGCTGACCGTTCTGATGTCGGCCTCGCTCGCCGCCTGCACCAAGCCGGCCGCCAACAAGGCCGCCGCCGACACCGGCGCCATCGCCGCCGCCGTCAAGGCCGACGCCGACCAACTGGTGGCCGATTTCAACGCCCATGACGCCGTCAAGTCGGCCAGCCACGATGGGCCCGGCTATGTCGCCATGTTCCACGGAACGCCCAATACCGTCGGCCCCGACGCCGACTTGGCGGCCACCAAACAGCTTTTCGCCGATAGCCCAAACACGACGTTCTCGGTGGCCGACGAAACGGTCGATGTGGCCGCTTCCGGCGACATGGCGGTGTATCGGGCGACCTACAGCTATGCCTACAACGATCCGAAGACCAAGAAACCGCTCAATGAGACCGGCAACTTCGTGGCCGGCTACAAGAAACAGCCGGACGGATCGTGGAAGATGGCTTGGGAAATCCTTGCCGACACCCCCGCGGCGCCGGTCGCCGCCAAGAGCTGACGGCCGCCGTTCGGCTGGGATCGACAGAGGCGGTTGCCTGACGCGCCTCCGGCTGTAGTTTGCGCGCTTTCACGCTGGGCGGCGAGCCCGCCCGAGAGGACGACCGCATGACCGCCCGCCCGCCTGTCGCCATCGTCATGGGCAGCCGCTCCGATTGGCCGACCATGAAGGCGGCGGCCGAGAGCCTGGAGGCGCTGGGCGTGGCGTTCGTCGCCAAGGTGGTGTCGGCCCATCGCACCCCCGAGCGTCTCTACGCCTTCGCCAAGGGGGCCAAGGCGGCGGGGTTCAAGGTGATCATCGCCGGGGCCGGCGGCGCGGCGCACCTGCCGGGCATGACCGCTTCGCTGACCGAACTGCCGGTGCTCGGCGTGCCGATCCAGTCCAAGGCCCTGGACGGCCTCGATTCCCTGCTCTCCATCGTCCAGATGCCGGCCGGCGTGCCGGTCGGCGCCCTGGCCATGGGCGAGGCGGGGGCGCGCAACGCCGGCCTGCTGGCGGCCCAGATCCTGGCCCTGTCGGACGAAGCCTTGGCGGCGCGTGTCGCCGAACACCGCGCCCGCCAGGCCGACTCGGTGCCCGAAACCGTAGAGGATCCTTGACGGGTGGCGACCTTCCCTCTTTCTCCCGGATCGACCATCGGCGTGCTGGGCGGCGGTCAGCTTGGCCGCATGCTCGCCCTGGCGGCGGCCCGCCTGGGCTTCGATACCGCGATCCTCACCCCGCGGGCGGACTCTCCCGCCTCGCGGGTGGCGGCGCGCACCCTCGTCGCCGCCTACGATGACCCCGCCGCCTTGAAGGCGTTGGCGGGCCTTGCCCATGTCGTCACCTTCGAGTTCGAGAATGTGCCGGCCGCCGCGTTGGAGACTTTGGCCGCGTTGGGGGCGGAGATCGCCCCTGGGCCGCGCGCCCTGGCCGTCGCCCAGGACCGGTTCGAGGAGAAGTCCTTCCTCAATGCGGCGGGCGTGGCGACCGTGGCCTTCGCCGCCGTCGAGGGCCTTGACGATCTCCGCGCGGCGCTGCGGAAACTGGGCGTGCCGCTGTTGCTGAAAACCCGGCGGGGCGGTTACGACGGCAAGGGCCAGGCCTGGGTCATGCGCCCCGAGGAGGCCGAGACCGCTCTGGCCGCCATCGGCCATCGCCCGGCGGTGGCCGAGGCGCCGGCAGATTTCCGCCGCGAAGTGGCGATGATCGCCGCCCGTGGCCGCGACGGCGAAATCGCCCTCTACCCCTTGACCGAAAGCCACCACGAGAACGGCGTGCTGCGTCGCGCCGTCGCGCCGGCCGCCGCCTCGCCGCGCATCCTCGCCGAAGCCGAGCGCATCGCCGCCACCCTTCTCGATGCCCTGGGCTACGTCGGGGTGATGGGCGTCGAGATGTTCGAACGCGACGACGGGCGGCTGCTGGTCAACGAGTTCGCCCCCCGCGTCCACAATACCGGCCACTGGACCCTCGACGGCTGCGAGGTCGATCAGTTCGAACAGCACATCCGCGCCGTCGCCGGCTGGCCTCTGGGACCCACCGCCGCCATCGCCCATGTGGAGATGACCAACCTGCTGGGCGAAGAGGCCGAGGGCTGGGCGCGTCTCGCTCAGGAGCCCGAAACCCGCCTGTGGCTCTACGGCAAGCGCGAGGCCCGGCCGGGGCGCAAGATGGGCCACGTCAACCGCCTGGGACCGCTGGGCCGGTAGGGCGTCCGCTGTCGCCGGCGAAGGTCGGCTCCAGTTGTCCCAGGTCTACTTCGGAACCAGGGAAAGCGTGGGGCTGGTCGGCAGGCTGGCGGCGAAGGAATCGCCGCAATCAGGGAAGGAAAAACTCCAGATCATGGTGCCGCCGGACAGGAAAATCGGAAACCGCCGCGTCGAACAGGCGCCCAGCGATGAGGTGATCGAGAAATTGTGGATAAAGGCGTCGTTGAAGCCAGCTCCCCTGACCACCCACGGCAGCCCCCCCGCCTGAGGGCAATTGGACGCGCCACTAAAGGTGACCGATGTGATCTTGAGCCGGCCCTTGGCATTAGTGCGCATTTTCACCTTCTCGGTGCAGGCGATCCGGTCGGTTCCCTTGGTGACGGTCCCTGGGCCGGTGGCGGTGAACGCGGTGGCGGGCGGGCTGAACTTGAATTTCTGGGCGGCGGCCGGGCCGCTGGCGCAGAGCGCCGCCAGGGCGGCGGCGAGGATGAGGCCTTTCATGACCTTAAGTCTCCCTGTCGAAGGAGGTCGCGGACCAACGCGCCAGGGGGCGGGTTTGCTGGCTTCCGCGATCGCGGAACGCCCCGGATACTGCCGACGAAACCGAAACGGTTTTACCCCATTGAAGGCCCCGCCGCCAGTCGGCGGCCTGATCGGGCGGCCCGCCTCCCGCCCCTAAGTCGCCGCGCCTCCATAGCGCAGGCGCCCCAGCCTCGCGGCGAGGCGGGCGGCGATCTCGGCCGGCTTGATCCCCGCCTTCCAGCGCTCGAAGGCCATCACCGCGTCGATCCGCGACGCCAGGTGGTCGGCGGCGGCGTTGGCGCCGGAGGCGAGGCGGATGGCCAGGGTCGAGATCAGGATCTCGGCCAACAGGGCGCGCTTGGAATAGTGGTTCTCGTCGGTGGCCGTATCGCCGGCCCAGCGCCACAGGCTGTCGGCGCTCGCCCAGGCCAGGCGAAGGCCGAGCGGGACGTTGGCGGGCAGGCTGAGGAACCCCGCCCAGCGGCGCACCGCCGCCTCGTCCTCCAGGGCGCCGTCGCAGCGGGCCAGGACGCCCCGCCGGATGCGCTCGCGCACCTTCAGCGTCGCCGGATCGATATCGGCCAGAGTCTCCAGGGCGCGCCGGTCGTGGCGGGCGGCCAGGAGGGCGGCGAGGTCGCGCGGGCCATGGGGCAGGAGCAGTTCGGCCTCGGCGACGGTAAGGCCGAGGTCGCGCGCCGCGGCGGCCGTCAACCGGCTCGTCCAGCCCAGGCGCGGGGCGTGGACAAGGGCCGCCGTCAGGAGGCGCGCCTCGGTCTCGTCCGCCCAGTCGGGGGCCCGGTCGTCCTGGTCGATCATGCCGCCAACCTATACCGCCTGGGCGGCATGGACAAAAGCGGGCCGCTCTGGTAACAGCCGCGCCTGGTCCGGTGGGGTCCTCTCTCCGGAAGCGTTGTCCCGTGATCTGCAGCGGGAAGCGATTAGGAGCGCCGGTGGTTCAGATATTCGTCCGCGACAACAACGTCGATCAGGCGCTCAAGGCCCTGAAGAAGAAGATGCAGCGGGAAGGCTCGTTCCGCGAAATGAAGCGGCACGTGCACTACGAAAAGCCCTCGGAAAAGCGGGCCCGGCAAAAGGCGGAAGCGGTGCGCCGCGCCCGCAAACTCGCTCGCAAACGCGCCCAGCGCGAAGGTCTCCTGCCGCCGCCCAAGAAGATCGTCCGGACTTAGCCGCTCGTCAGGCGCCCTCGAGCGCCGCCGCCCCGACCCATTCGATGGCCCGCGCCACCGCTTCGGCGTGACGCATTCCCAGCAGGCTGGCGTGATCGGCGCCCGCCACATGCTCGACCCGCCCCCGTCGCGCCGCGCGGGCCGGGGCCGCCAGCAGGGATTTCAGCCACGCCCGCTCATCCGGCGGCCCAGCCAGAATGACGGCCACCGGCCACGCGGGGTCCAGATCGCCGGCCTCCAGCGCCTGACGCGCCGCCCGGGGCCACTCGCCCACCTCCTCGGCCGCCCAGCGATTGTGATCGCCGCGGGCGAAGGCCCAGCGTTTCTCGATGCTCGCCGCCCCCTCCAGGCCGATCTTGTCGCCCAGAAAAGTCCCCGCGAACGGGCCGAAGAAGCCGGCCTGCGCCCCCCAGGCCGCCAGCCGCGTGGCGTGGCCGAACTGATCGATGGCCGCGCTCACCCGCCGCGAGGCCATCGAGGCGGGGGTGGCCGCGTCGGCCAAGACCAGGCCGGCCACCTGGCCTTGGTTGCGCGCCGCGTAGAGATGCACATGCAGGCCGCCCATGGAGTGGGCGCAGAGAATGAACGGGCCCGCCTCGCCCGCCGCGCCCAGCAGCGCTTCGAGGTCGCCGACGATCGCCAAGCCGTCGCGTGGCGCGCGGCCGGAGTCGGAAAAGCCCAGGCCGGCCCGATCGTAGGCCAGGGAGCGGATCCCCTTGTCCGCCAGCCTCTCCTGCACCGCCGCCCAGTCGGCGGAAAAGCCGAACGAGCCGGCCTCCAGCAGCGCCGCCGGACCCTCGCTGCCCGGCGGTCCCGCGGCGACCAGATGCATCCGCCGGCCGCCGCCGATGTCGATCATCTCTCCGCGTGCGGGCGGGGTGGCGGGTGAATGGATCATGGCGCGCAGTGTAGCCGCCGCGGGCGCCGACGGCGACCATCGACAATCGCTTGCCGGGCATTCATCTTGAGGCGGCCTTCGAGCGTGATTAGGGAGTGGACGGCGTGACCATCGAGGCGGTGATCTGTGACTTCGGCGGCGTCTTCACCACCTCGCCGTTCGACGCGTTCAATCGTTACGAAGCGCGCCGGGGCCTGCCACGGGATTTCATCCGGACCGTCAACGCCACCCGCCCCGACGCCAACGCCTGGGCCCGTTTCGAGCAGGCCGAAATCGACGCGGCCGGCTTCGACGCCGCCTTCCTCGCCGAATCCTCCAGGCTGGGCCACGCGGTGCGCGGGGCTGACATCCTGCCGCTGCTGGCCGGCGAGGCAAGGCCGGCGATGATCGAGGCGCTGCGGATGTGCAAACGGCGGTTCAAGGTCGGCTGCATCACCAACAACATGGCGCATGGCGAGGGGCCCGGCGGCATGCCCAAGGTCATGGGCCTCTTCGACGCCGTCATCGAAAGCTCGCGGGCGGGGGTGCGCAAGCCCGATCCGCGCATCTACTTGATGATGTGCGAGGCGCTGGACGTGGCGCCGCAAGCCTGCGTCTATGTCGATGACCTTGGAATCAACTGCAAGCCGGCGGCGGCCCTGGGCATGACGGCGATCAAGTTCGTGAGCGAGCGCCAGGCGCTGGCCGATCTGGAAGGCGCGACTGGCCTGACGTTTCCTCGCCTCGCGCAGGCCCTGGCGTGAGCCGGCCGCACCGGATCGGCGCGGCGGCCGCCCTGGCCCAGCTGAGCGGCTGGGCGGCGGCGGGGGGCCGTGACGCCATCGTCAAGACCTTCCGCTTCAAGGATTTCAACGCCGCCTTCGGCTGGATGACCCGCGTCGCCCTGGCGGCGGAAAAGCTGGATCATCACCCCGAATGGCTCAATGTCTACAACAAGGTGGAGGTTACCTTGGCGACCCATGACGCCGGGGGGGTGAGCGACCTCGACGTGGAACTGGCCAGACTCATGGACGCGGCGGCCGGCGGAGAGCAGCCATGACCGCCGCCCGTGGGACGCGGGTGGCCGGCAAAAAGGCCTTCATCACCGGGGCGGCTCAGGGCCTGGGGGCGGCGGAGGCGCGGCGGCTGGCCGGGGAGGGCGCGCGGGTCACCCTGGCCGACATCAACCTCGACGGCGCCCAGGCCGTGGCGGACGAGATCGACGCCGCCTGGGGGAAGGGCACGGCTTTCGCCTTCCCCTTGAACGTCACGGAGGAGGCGCAGTGGACCTTCGCCCTGGAGGAGGCCGACGCGGCCATGGGCGGCCTCTCGGTGCTGGTCAACAACGCCGGCATTTCGCGCGGCGGCGATATCGAGCAGCTGTCGCTGGAAGACTGGAAGGCGGTGATGAGCGTCAACGTCGATTCGGTGTTCCTGGGAACCAAGCACGCCCTCAAATACATGCGGGCCAGTCAGCCCGGATCGATCGTCAACATCTCCTCGATCGCCGGCCTGATCGCGGCCCACAATTCTCCGGCCTACAACGCCTCCAAGGCGGCGGTCTGGCTGCTTTCCAAGGGCATCGCCCTGCACTGCGCCAAGCAGGGGCTGAACATCCGCTCCAACTCCATCCACCCGACCTTCATCGACACCCCCATCCTCGATCCGCTGCGCCAGAGGTTCGGCAAGGAGGCGGCCGAGGCCAAGCTGGGACGGCAGGTGCCGCTGGGCCACATCGGCGAGCCGGCCGACATCGCCAACGCCGTCCTATATCTCGCCTCCGACGAGAGCAAGTTCATGACCGGGGCGGAATTGAAGCTGGACGGCGGCATTTCCGCCATGTGAGCAACGGCGCCGAGGACCTCATGGTCCTCGGCGCCGCGGTTTCTGCTCGGCGTTTTAGAAACGGCGCCAGCCGCCGCGATACCAGTAACCGCGGTCGTCGCGGTCGCGCGCCCACCGATACCCTCGCCCGCTCCAGCGCCAGGAGTCGGGATGGACAACGATGCCGACCGTCGCCGGATAGGTGTACTGGGTGCGAACATGCCAGCATTGGTGTCGATTGCAGGCGATGTAGGCCGAGGCGCTGCTGGCGGTCGCCAGCACGCCAATGGCGGCCACGGCGCTCAGGGCGCCGGTTTTCAACACGGTCTTGAATCCACGCATTTTTGGTAATCTCCGTTGCAGTGAAGGACGCCCTCGGGGACTGATAACGATTTGGCTACCCTAGCGTTCCAAGTCAATCAAAGTCGAGTTTAACCGGCGATGAATGGCGCACATGGCACGATGTTCACTTCGCCGGCGACAGCACCACCCCGGTCAGGATCGCGCAGTACTGGGTCGCGGCGGCGGCGACCACGAAGCCGTGCCAGATGGCGCGCCGGAAAGGCAGGGTCTTCTTCAGATAGACGATCACGCCGGTGGAATAGACCAGGCCGCCGGCAAGCAGCAGGCTAAGCGCGCTCAGCGAAACGTCCGCCAGCAGGGGCTTGACGGCGACGATCGCGATCCAGCCCAACGCCAGGTAGAGCGCTACCCAGAAGCCCTTGCCGAGGCCCGGCGCGAAGAGCTTGCCGGCGGCGGCGGTAAGCGCCAGGGCCCATACGGCGGCGGTCATGCCCCACCCCCAGGCGCCGTGCAGGCGCTGGGTGGTGAAGGGGGTGTAGGAGCCGGCGATCATCAGGAAGATCGCCGCGTGGTCGAGGCGGCGCAGCAGCGGCCGGCGCCCGGGGCTCGCCAGATTATAGGCCGCTGAACACAGCAGCATGACCACCAGGCAGGCGCCGTAGACGCCGATCGCCGCCGCCTGGCCCAGGCGCCCGAAGCCCAGCGACAGGCCGAGCAGGGTGAGCCCTCCCAAGACGCCGGCGGTCAAGCCGACGATGTGCACCCACCGATCGGCCGACCGTTCGGCGGGACGGGGATAGTGGATCGCGAGCGGGGCCGAGGGGGCGGGCGAGGTCATGCAACTCCCCTGCGGCGTCTCGTCACCACAAGATACCCGTTCACGGGGCGTCGCCGGCGGCCATGCGCGCTCGCTGACGTTCGGCCAAGCCGCCAACCAAGGCCTTGGCCATGGCCACGCTGGAAGCGGGATTCTGGCCGGTGATCAGGTTGCGGTCCATGACGACATGGCCCGTCATGGGCAGCAGGGCGTGTTCGAAGAGGGCGCCGGCCTCGCGCAATCGCGTTTCCAGGGCAAAGGGAACGACCGCCTGCAGCCCGGCCAGGGTCTCCTCGCCGTTGGTGAAGGCGGTGAGGCGCCGGCCCTTCACCAACGCCGCCCCGTCGGCGGCGGTGGCGGCGAGCAGGGCGGCGGGCCCATGGCAGATGGCGGCGACGATCTTGCCGGCGCGGTCGAAGGCGCCGATCAGGGCCGCTAGGTCGGCGTCGCCGCTGAGGTCCACCATCGGGCCGTGGCCGCCGGGGATGTACAGGGCGTCGAATTCGGATTCCGAGACCTCGCCCAGACGTTTGGTGTCCCGCAGAGCCTGGATAGCCGGCCCCCACTTCTCCCGCGCCTTGTCGTCCGGCGGGGTTTTAGGGTCGATCGGCGCCGCGCCGCCCTTTGGCGAGGCCACCGTGATGCCGACACCCACCTCGGCCAGAGCCGTGTAGGGAACGGCGTACTCCTCCAGCCAAAGTCCGGTCGGATGGCCCGGCGCCAGGGTGTCGGCGCTGGTGACGGCGATGAGAACCTTCATGAACGCCTCCACTGAGGTGGCTGGTGATGAATGCGCCGCCGGTCGCGCCGTTCCTGATAGGCCCAGCCTTACCACATCCGCACCCGGGCGTCGGGGGCGAGGTATAGCGCCTGCCCCGGCTTGGCGCCGAAGGCGGCGTACCAGCCGTCGATGTTGCGCACCGTGTCGGCGCGGTAGTCGGCCGGGGCGTGGCCATCGGTGAGGATCTGGCGGCGCAGCGCCGCCTCGCGCGACTTCGAGCGCCAGCTCTGGGCGAAGGCGAGGAAGAACTGCTGGTCGCCGGTGAAGCCGTTCACAACCGGGGCCGGGTGGCCGCCCAGGGAATGGGCATAGGCGTCGTAGGCGACCGCCAGCCCCGCCACGTCGGCGATGTTCTCGCTCAAGGTCTGGCGGCCGTTGACGGCGAGGTCCGGGAACGGCCGATAGGCGTCGAATTCGCGCACAAGCTGGGCCGCCGAGGCCTGGAAGTGGGCGAAGTCGCCGGGGGTCCACCAGTCGCGCAGCCTTCCGGCGGCGTCGAACAAGGCCCCTTGATCGTCGAAGCTGTGGCTGATCTCGTGGCCGATGGTGGCCCCGATCGCCCCGTAGTTCACCGCCGCCGGGGCCGCCGGGTCGAAATCGGGCGACTGCAGGATGGCGGCCGGAAAATTGAGCGCGTTCATGGCCGGCAGGTTGACCGCGTTGACGGTCTGCGGCGTCATCACCCATTCGCCCCGGTCCACCGGCGCGCCGAGCTTGGCCAGGTTGCGGCGGTATTCGACGAGGCCGGCGCGGCGCCAGTTGCCCAGGGCGTCGCCGCCAACCACCTCCAGGGCGCCATAGTCGCGCCATTTGTCGGGATAGCCGACGCCGACCTTGAGGGCGGCGAGCTTGGCCTTGGCCTCGACCTTGGTCGCCGGCGCCATCCAGGTCAGGGCGTCGATCCGCCGGCCGAAGGCGGCGATCAGATTGGCAACCAGATCCTGAACCTGGGCCTTGGCCGCCGGCGAAAAATAGCGCTCGGCATAGAGCCTGCCCACCGCTTCGCCAAGCGCCGCGTTGGTGGCGTCCACCGCCCGGCGCCAGCGCGGGCTGAGGGCGGCGGTTCCCGACAGCACCCGCCCGTAAAAGTCGAAATCCTCATCGACAAAAGCCTTGGGCAGCATCGGCGCGGCGCGGTCGATGGCGTGGAAGGTCAGATAGTCCTTCCAGGGGACCAGAGAGGCCGCGCCGACCAGGGCGGCGATGCCGGTGACGGCGCCCGGCTGCCAGACCACGAAATGGGTCTGGCTCCCCAGGCCGGCGGCCGCGAAATAGGCCTTCCAGTCGAGCCCCGGCGCGCGGGCCGGGAATTCGGCCGCCGTCCAGCGATTGTCGCCCTTCCTCACGTCCTCGGTGTCGGCACGGCTGACGTGGGCGGCGGCGATGCGCCGTTCCAGCTCGAAGATCGCCGCCGCCTTGGCCGGCGCGTCCGCCACCCCGGCCAGGGCCAGCGTCTTGGCGATGTGCGCCTGGTAGGCGGCCCGGATCGCCGCCATGCGCGGCGACGGGTCGAGATAGTAGTCGCGGTCGGGCATGCCCAGGCCGCCCTGCAGCAGGAAGGGCGCGTAGCTCGTTGGGTCGTCCAGGGCCTGCGCCACCCACAGGCCGAACAGGCGCTCGGTGTGCAGGTTGGTGGAGTTGAGAATATCCACGTCGGCGCGCAGCTCGGCCCCCAGCGCCGCCGCCAGGGCCGCCTTGTCGGCGATGCCGGCGATGCGGGCCAGGGCCGGCGCCAGCGGAGTCACGCCGGCCGCCTCGATGGCACCTTCGTTCATGTAGGCGCCGTAGTAGTCGGCGATCTTGCGGGCTTCCGAGCCCGCCGGCGGCCTCGCCGCCGCCGTCTCCTGGATCAGATCGGCGGTTCGCCGATCGGTGAGCTGGGCCATGACGGCGCCGACGCCCCAGCGAGCGCGGTCGGGAGGAATTTCGGTGGTCTTGACCCAGGTTCCGTTGGCGTAGGCGAAGAAGTCCTCGCCCGGCGCCACGGCGCCATCCATGCCGGCGCGATCGACGCCGGGGCCCGGGACAAGGGCTGGGCTCGGCGCGGGCGCGGCGGCCAGGGTGAGAAGGCCAGCCACAAGGGCGGCGGGCGGCGCGAGAGCGCGGGGCACGGTAGGCATGAGGCTTTGCGTATCCAATTTAACTCGGCGCGGCGAGGTTTAGATTATGAGCGGCCAAGCGCAAGCCGGCCGTCCGCGGCGGGATGGCCCTTGACGCCGCGCCGGCGTTGCGGCGAAGGTTCATGTCCAGCAACAAGGGGAGGTTGATATGGGCCACACATTCATCGCCGGGGCGCTCGCCGCGGTCACCCTGATCGGCGCCGCCACGTGGGCGGGCGCCGAAACGCCGGCGCCCATCGTCGCCGCCGTCGCCGACGCACACCGGCCCCCCGCCGATACCGCGCGCGACGCCGCCCGCCATCCCGCCGACATGCTCACCTTGGCCGGCGTGAAACCCGGTGACAGCGTGCTGGAGATTCTGCCCGGCGGCGGCTATTTCACCCGCATCCTCAGCAAGGCGGTCGGTCCCAAGGGCCATATCTACGCCGCCGTGCCCGATCCCAAGTCGAAATTCGCCGAGCCCGCCGCCGCCGCCATCGCCGCCGATCCGGCCTACCCCAATGTCAGTGTGATCGTGATCACCGACATGGCCAAGAGCGGCCTGCCGCCGCTGGACCTCATCTGGACCTCGCAGAACTACCACGACCTCCACCTCAGCGAGGTGCATACCGACGTGGCGGCGCTGGACAAGCTGTGGTTCGGAATGCTCAAGCCCGGCGGGACCTTGATCGTGATCGATCACGCCGCCCTTCCCGGCTCGCCGGTCGCCGCGACCGCCAACAAGCTTCACCGGATCGACCCGGCTGTCGTCCGCCAGGAGGTGGTGGGGGCCGGCTTCACCTTCGATGGGCAATCGGAGGTGTTGCGTAACCCGGCCGATCCACACACCGCCATCGTTTTCGATCCTTCGATCAAAGGCAAGACCGATCAGTTCGCCTTCCGCTTTCGCAAACCTTAGATCAGGTCGGCCGAACGGGCGCCCCCGGATCGTCGCTTGATTTTCACCATCGACGCGGCCTATTATTGCGTTCAGCGTCGGCGGATGTGAATGGCTTCGAGGGAACCTTTCGGGGGCCGTCGGGCTTTCCGCTTCCGCAAGTGGATGACGCCACTTCATCACCTCAAGGGACCCATGACCATGACTTCCGAAGTTCTCCGCAAACTGCTGGTGGCCGGTGCCGCCGTGGCCGCGCTCTCCGTCGCCGCCTGCCAGAAACCGGCCGACAAGGCCGCTGACGCCGCCGCCGACGCCTCCAACAGCGCCGCCGCCGCCGCCGCCGACGCCACCAACGCCGCCGCCGCGACGGGCGCGATGGCCCCCGCTGACGCCAATGCGCCCGCTCCGGCCGACGCCAGCATGGCCACCAACTCGGCCGCCGACGCGACCCAGAACGCCGCCGACGCCGCCAAGTCGTCCGCCGACGCCGCCAAGGCCGCCAAGGACGCCGCCAAGCAGTAGACTAAGTCGCCTTCCGGCGATTGGAATTTTCAGGAAGGGCCGCCCAGCCGGGCGGCCCTTTTTGCTTGGCGGCGGCGCGCTCAGCGCAACAATCGAGCCGCCAGCGCGGTGACTTCGGCGTCAAGGTCGCGCCGACGTTTCACCGGCCGGAAGGAATCGGTCGGTCCGACCGGATCGCCGATGTGGAAGGCGGCGATGAAGGTGGCCAGCGGGCCCAGTGTCACCGGCTCGATCGGCAGCAGTCGGCAATGTCCCGAGGCGCGCAGGGCTTCCACGGCCGCCCCGACGCTTCCCTCGCCGGCGAGGGCCGCCTCCACGGTTGGGATGGGGCAACCCAGCCA
Source organism: Caulobacterales bacterium (assembly GCA_038225765.1). Classification (GTDB taxonomy): domain Bacteria; phylum Pseudomonadota; class Alphaproteobacteria; order Caulobacterales; family Caulobacteraceae; genus Acaudatibacter. Next base: position 57,145 of record JBBRQW010000003.1, read on the forward strand.
ATGCGCCAGCAGGCGGGTGCGGATGGCGTCGATCGCCGCCCGCGAAGCCACCGCCGTCTCGCCGTCCGCCTCCAGCGTCAGGTCGCATTCGGTGTCGAAGCCGGTCGAGCGATTGTTCATGTTGGCCGAACCGACGCGCAAGAGTACGTCGTCGACGATCGCCAGCTTGGCATGGACGATGATGGTGCGGCCGAGCGTGGTCACCGGGCTATAGGCGTGGAATCGACCGTGAGAATCGGCCTTCTTGAGCCGCCTTATGAAGTCGGAGCGGGTCCGATCCATGGTCATCTGATCGAACCAACTGGGCGAATGCTGGGTGGAGACGATGACCACCTCCGGGCCGTTCGGCTCCTCCAGCCGAGCGGCGAGGGCCTCGGCCACGATGGGCGAGGTGAAATACTGGTTCTCCAGATAGATGCAGCGCCGGGCCGCCGCGATCGAGGCGAGGGAGAGCGCCTTGACCTCACGCACCTCCGGCCAATTCCGCCACGCGCCGGCGGTGCGCGACAGGCCCACGGCGATTTTGTGAAAGGTCGGGGTCACGCGTTCGGGCCAGGCGTCGGGCGCGACCGGCGCCGGCGCGGCAAGGCTCTCGCCGGTGGCCCGCCGCCAGCGCTCGCGGAACAGCTCGCCCAGCGCCATGGCCGGCGGCCCATCGACCAAGGCCATGACCTCATGGCGCGAATCGAAGCATTTGTTGTCGGAGGCTGTTTTCTCGCGCCTGGGATCGTTGTCGAGGTGCAGCGGGGTGTCCCAGCGATCCGGGCCGATGTCGCCGCCGCCGCAAAAGGCCACCGCGTCGTCGATGACGATCATCTTCTGGTGGTGGCAGGCGCCGATCGGCAGCTTGCCGTCGAGGACGAACTTCACCTTCGATCCGTGGAAGCACTTTCGGTCGCGGACCGGAAAGAAGTTCTGGGTCGCCGCCACCGGCAGGGCCGAGTTCCAGCACAGCAGCCGCACGTCGAGAGCCGGATCGCCCTCGGCCATGGCCTTGAGGAAATTGCCGAAACGATCGGTGTCGGGGCCGGCGCAGCCGGGCTGCGGGTCGAACAGGGTGTCGGCTTCGAAGGCCCAGTTCAGCAGATGGATCGACCGCCGCGCCTTTTGCATGGCCGCCTTGGCGGCGATGAAATAGTCGGCCATGTCGATGAACAGGGCGGCGCGGCCGGCGGTCTCGAGCCGCCAGCAGGCGCCGGGCGATTGCAGGATCACCGCGCGCTCAGCCGGGCGGTGAGGCGGAGCCGGCCGGGGGGGCGGGCGCGGCGGCGGTTTCGCACAGGGCCTTGAGCGAGGCCAGATACTCGGCGTTGCCTTGGCGCAGGAAGGCGTAGAGCCGGTCGTAGCCGTCGCCCGCCCCATAGCCCGCGCCGGACAGGGTCACCAGGGTCTCGCTGTCGCTCAAGGGATCGAGGGTGACGATCTGAATGATCGTCGGATAGAGTTCCGCGCCGGGCAGGCCGGGGGGAGCGGCGATGTTGCGCAGGACCATCAGGCGCCCGGGCAGATAGGTGACGATCCGATGGCGAATTGTTTGCGGGCCGCCCAGGACGGCCTTGGCGTCGTAGCTCTCCTCGATCGTCCCGCCGTCGCGCAGATCGATGTGAACCAACGGTGCGTTCCAGGCCCGGATCGTGGCCTCGTCGGTGAAGGCCTTCCAGGCGCACGCCGCCGGCGCCTCGACGACGATCGATTCCTGCAGGACCCGCTCGCCGCTCGGCTCGGTGAACGAACTGTCCTTCACATGCGGCGCATCGACGGCCAGGGCCGGCGCGGCGAGAACCAGGGCCGCGAGGACCCCCCAGATCAGGTGCGCGCGCATGGGCCGCTCTTTCTCAACCGGCGCGGCCGGCGCCCGCCGGCGCGGCCAGGTCGGCTTGCTCCGGATGGCGTTTCAGCCACGCCGCCGCATAACCGCAAAGGGGTGTGATCGACAGGCCCTCGTGGCGGGCCCGCCCGGCGATCCCCTCCATCAGGCGCCCGGCCGCGCCGGAGCCGCGCAAGGCTGGCGGCGCCTCGACGTGGTCGAGGATCAGCCGGCTGCCCTCCCGCCGGTAGTCGGCGAACACGGTGTGGCCGGCCTCGTCGAGCTCGAAGCGGCGGGCGGACGAGTTGTCGCGGACGGGCGTCATGAAGGTTTCTCGCGGGTGAAGGCGCGGGCGGGGCGCCCAGATAACCCTGTTTCCGTTTGGGCGAAATTGGAATTAGGCTCGGCGTTGGCGCGGTTTGCCGCAAATGTGGGAACTGGTTTTGCGATCGGGAAGCGCTCAAGCGTTTTGAGATCGAGCCTGTTTATCCCGATCGGGCTCTGGAAGGCGAGGATGACGTTTCCATGCGGACCTTGGTCCTGATCGCGACGTCGGCCCTGATCCTGGCCGGGTGCGGCAAGGCGGGCGGCGGCGGCAAGCCGGCGGCGGCGGTCGGCGCGGAACCAGCGGCGAGCGGCCAACCGCCGGCCCGCAAGGCCGGCCTTTGGGAACAGACCATGACCCGCGACGGCGCGCCGCTGGGGATCGTCGGTCGGGTGCGGGTGTGCGTCGATCGGGCCAGCGAAGCCAAATTCTCCCTGTTCAGCGGCAAGATGAGCCGGAGCGCCTGCCCCCGGCGAGCGGTCGTCCGGGCCCCGGACGGCGGCTACGTCTTCGCCTCCACCTGCGACATGGGCGAGGCCGGCGTCACGACGTCAACCGGCGCCCTGAGCGGCAATCTCGCCACCCGTTACCGCGTCCACGCCCAGAGCGACACCAGCGGGTCCAGCGTCCCGGCCATGAACGGTCGCCACCTCACCGACATCGACGCCACCTGGCTGGGACCCTGCCCGGCCGACATGAAGCCCGGCGACATGGTCTTGGCCAACGGCATGAAGATCAACGCCGGCAAGCTCGCCGGCTTCGCCCAGGCGATGGGCGGTGGGGGTTAGAACCGCTCCACGGCCATGGCCACGGCCTCACCGCCGCCAATGCACAGCGAGGCCAGGCCGCGCTTTTCGCCGCGCGCCTCCAGCGCCGCCAGCAGGGTGGCCAGGATGCGGGCCCCCGACGCGCCGATGGGGTGGCCCAGGGCGCAGGCGCCGCCGTTGACGTTGAGCTTGTCGTGGGGGATGGCCAGATCGCGCATGGCGATCATGGCGACCACCGCGAAGGCCTCGTTGACCTCGAAGAGATCGACTTCGTCCGCCGACCAGCCGGCCCGCTCCAGGGCCCTGGCCATGGCCGGCACGGGGGCGGTGGTGAACAGGCCGGGCGCGTGGGCGTGGGCGCCGTGGCCGGCGACGTGGGCGATGGGGTTGAGGCCCAGGCGCTCGGCGGTCGAGGCGCGCATCAGGGTGAGGGCGGCCGCCCCGTCGCTGATCGAGGAGGCGTTGGCGGCGGTGATCGCCCCGTCCCTGGCGAAGGCGGGCTTGAGCGTCGGGATCTTGGCCGGGTCCGCCTTCAGGGGCTGTTCGTCGTCGGCGACGGTGACCGCTCCCTTTCGACCAGCGATCTCCACCGCGACGATCTCGCCGGCGAAGGCGCCGCTTTCCACCGCGTGGCGGGCCCGGCGCAGGCTCTCGACGGCGTAGGCGTCCATCTCGTCGCGGGTGAACTGATAGGCGGCCGCCGTCTCCTCGGCGAAGGCCCCCATCAGCTTGCCGCTCTCATAGGCGTCCTCCAGGCCGTCGAGGTACATGGAATCGATCACCCGGTCGTGGCCGATGCGCGCCCCGGCCCGGTGCTTGGCCAGCAGATAAGGGGCGTTGGACATGCTCTCCATACCGCCGGCGACGATGATGTCGGCCGAGCCGGCGGCCAGGGCGTCATGGGCCATGATGGCCGCCTGCATTCCCGAGCCGCACATCTTGTTGACCGTGGTGGCCTGGACCGAGGTCGGCAGGCCAGCGCCCAGCGCCGCCTGGCGCGCCGGGGCCTGGCCGAGGCCCGCCGGCAGGACGCAGCCCATGAAGATCTGATCGACGGCGTCCGCCGACACGCCCGCCCGCTCCACCGTCGCCCGCACCGCCGCCGCGCCAAGCTCGGTGGCGCTGGCCCCGGCCAGGGCGCCCTGGAAGCCGCCCATGGGCGTGCGCGCGTAGGAGGCGATGACGATGGGATCGGCGGACATGGGATGGCGGCTCCGTGGGGGTGAGTGGGATGTGGCGGCCCAACGACCGGGCCGCAAGGTATCTACAACGTCGCCTTCTCCGGCTGCGCTGACTATCCCTCTCCCACTCATCCCGCGAACGCGGGGATCAGCGGGAGGAGTTTAGCTCACCGCGCGCGCAAGGGTTTTGGCAGGCTCCCCCGCCACTGTCGCCGCGATGAACCCGCCGCCCAGGACGCGGCTCGGCTGGGCGGCGTCGTAGAGGGCGCAGGCCTGGCCGGGGGAGACGGCCTCTTCGGGGGTGTCGAACACCACCCGCATTTCGCCGTTGGCGGACAGAGCGAGGCGCGCCGGGGCCGGGGGCGCGGTGGAGCGGACGCGAGCCAGGACCGCGTTGCCGGCCGCCGCGGCGCCTTCCATCGAAGCCTCGTCGCCCAGCCAGTTGCCTTCCTTGAGCGTCAGCGCGCCGACCCGCAGGGCCTCGCGCGGTCCGACAACCACCTCGCGGCGAGCGGCGTCCAGGCGGGTCACGAACAGGGGATCGCCCACCGCCACCTTGAGGCCCCGCCTCTGGCCAACCGTATAGCCCGTCACGCCCGCGTGACGGCCCAGCACCCGCCCGTCGAGATGAACGATGTCGCCGGCCGCCGCGCCGCCGGGGCGCAGGCGGTCGATCACCGTGGTGTAGCGGCCCTCGGGCACGAAGCAGATGTCCTGGCTGTCGGGCTTGTCGGCGATCGCCAGGCCAAGGCCGGCGGCGACGCGCCGAACCTGGGGCTTTTCGAGATCGCCGAGCGGAAAGCGCAGATAGCCCAGCTGTTCGCGGGTGGTGGCGAACAGGAAGTAGCTCTGGTCGCGCGCGGTGTCGCGAGCGCGGTGCAGGCGGGGCGGCCCCTCCCCACCTGCCCGGCGCACGTAGTGGCCGGTGGCCATGGCCGCGGCCCCCAGATCGCGGGCCACCTCCAACAAGTCGCGGAACTTCACCGTCTGATTGCACCGGACGCAGGGAATCGGCGTCTCGCCGCGCCCGTAGGCATCGACGAAATCCTCGATCACCGCCGCGCGGAAGCGGCTTTCGTAGTCGAGGACGTAGTGGGCGATGCCCAGGCTCTCGGCCGCCGCGCGGGCGTCGGCGATGTCTTGCCCGGCGCAGCAGGCCCCCTTGCGGCGCGCCGCCGCGCCGTGGTCGTAGAACTGCAGGGTGACGCCCACCACCTCATAGCCGGCGCGGGCGAGAAGCGCGGCGGCGACGGTGGAATCGACGCCGCCCGACATCGCCGCCACCACCCGTGCGCCGGCGGGCAGGCCGACGGCGGCGCGGGCGGCGATCGCGCCTTCGTCGAGGGAGGTTGAGTCGAGGGGCATTCACCGCTTCCGAGATTTCGCGCTCCCCATGTAGCCCATCGCTGGGAGCCTTGCGAGTTGGCGTAAAGTCCAGGGGCCGGACGGATCGGCGAAGGCCTCGCCATTGCGGCGGCGGTCGCGCGCTGATAGCCATGGCGAAACACCGCCGCGCGGTCGGCTAGAGGGAAGTATTCAGATCATGGGCCCAGGAAGGGCGAGGTTGAGCGAACACGCGCGCCGGGGCCGCCTGTGGGGGGTCCTGACCTTCGATCGTTTGATCACCGGCCCGGTGATCCACCTGGTCTACTGGGCGGGCCTGGGGGTGATCGTCATCGGCGCCTTCTCGGTGGTCGGAGCGGCGATTGGCGTCGCCTTGCGCGAGGGAAGCTGGGGGGCGGTCCTGCTGGCGATCCCGGTGCTGGTCGTCGGCCTGCTGGTGGTCGCCGCCACGGGGCTGATCTGGCGGGCCTTCTGCGAATTCTACGTCGCCATTTTCCGCATCGGCGACGATCTGGCGGCGTTGCGCCGCGCCGCCGAGTCCGAACGGGGCGAGAGAGACCCGAACGCCTACCAGAGCCTCGGCGCCAACCGGTAGCGAACCTTCGCGGCGTAGGCGTCGTAGCCCGGCAGTTCGGCGCGCAGCATCCGCTCCTCTCCCACCGCCCGCGCGGCCAGGCCGGCGATCAGAAATGGGGCGAGCGCGAGGCCCACCCACGATCCGAGCATCAACGGCGCGCCGATGAAGAAGGCGGCCGCGCCGGCGTACAGGGGGTGGCGGACGATGGCGTAGGGCCCGGTGTCAATCACGCTCTGGCCGGGCTGAACCTTCACCACCGGCGCGGCGAAGCTGTTGACCATGAACACGCGCCAACTCATCCACACCGAAAAGCCGATGGCCAATACGCCGACGCCCTGGAGGAACGGTGGCACCAGCGACCATCGCCAGCGCTCGGCATCGAGGCCCATCAGCGCCAGCCAGACGACGAAGGCGGCGGCGGCGGCGATCACGAACCGCTGGTCCCAGGGCGCCTGCCCGGCCTGGCCGCGCCAGTTCAGCCGCTCGGTCAGCAAGGCCGGATCGCGCCAGGCGAGCCACAGGCCCACCGCCAAGCCCAGAACGCCGATCTCGATGAGGAAGGCCCAGGCGGCCGCCCAGGCCGGGTTCCCGGCCGCCAGGAGCAGGACAAACGCCATGGCCAGCAGCCACAACCCGGTCCGCACGATCAGCCGCACGACAATCATCGACTACGTCTCCCAACGAACCCCCAGCTTAGTCCAGGGCTTCGGCTCACGAAAGAGTCATCGGCTACCTCGGCCGAGGCCGCATCGGGAGCTTGGCGCCAATTCGCAAATCGGCTTAACGATTCGTTACCGGGCGTTAACCATTTGCCGCCCCTATTCGTTCGCGCGGCTTGGCGCCGATGGCCTGGGAGGTTTTCGAGATGCGCGTACTGTTGATCGA
>JBBRQW010000004.1:0-62335 GCA_038225765.1 Caulobacterales bacterium
ATCGAAGACTTCTATGATATTTCGATTCCCCTTGATCGGATCGCCCAGATTGAAACGGTGGGCGATTTGATCCACGCGGTCGAAGACCTGCGAAGCGGAACCCCAGCATGACGATTCTCGCCAAACATTCCGCCTCGAAGCATGCCTATGACACCCTGCACGCCCACGGGGTTGATGTCCGATTCGACGACATCCTGTCGCCCACCGAGGGCATGCTGAACGGCCGGCGCACCATCCTTCTGGGCACCAACAACTATCTGGGCCTGACCTTCGACGCCGACTGCATCGAAAAGGCGGTGGAAGCCACGCGCCGGCAGGGCACTGGGACCACCGGCTCGCGGGTCGCCAACGGCACCTACGACGGGCACATGAAGCTCGAGGAAGCTCTGGCGACCTTCTACGGGCGCCATCACGCCATGGTGTTCTCGACCGGCTACCAGGCCAATCTGGGCGTGTTGTCGGCCCTGGTCGGGCGCGGCGATCACCTGATGCTGGACGCCGATAGCCACGCCAGCATCTACGACGGCTCGCGCCTGGGCGGGTCGGAAGTCATACGATTCCGGCACAACAGCGCCGACGACCTCTACAAGCGCCTGCGTCGCCTCGAAGGGGCGCCGGGCGACCGGCTGATCGTGGTCGAGGGCATCTATTCGATGCTGGGCGACACCGCGCCGCTGAAGGAAATCGCCGCCGTCAAACGCGAGACCGGGGCCTATCTGCTGGTCGATGAGGCCCATTCCCTGGGCGTCCTGGGCGAGACCGGCCGGGGTTTGGCCGAGGCCGCCGGGGTCGAGGCGGACGTGGATTTCATCGTCGGCACCTTCTCCAAGTCCCTGGGCAGCGTCGGCGGCTTCTGCGTCTCCGACAGCCCCGATTTCGACGTGATGCGGATCATCTCCCGCCCCTATATGTTCACCGCCTCCCTGCCGCCGGGGGTGGTGGCCTCGACCCTGGAGGCGCTGGTCAAATTGCAGGCCGAACCGGAACTGCGGGTCGCTCTGATGCGCAACGCGCGCCAGCTTTACGACGGCCTGACGGCCATGGGATTCCAGACCGGTCCCGAAGCCAATCCCATCGTCGCGGTGGCCATGCCCGATCAGGAGACGGCGGTGATGTTCTGGAAAATGCTGCTGGAGGCGGGCCTCTATCTCAACCTGGCGGTTCCCCCCGCCACGCCAAGCCACGTCCGCCTTCTGCGCACCAGCGTCAGCGCCGCCCACACAACGGCGCAGATCGACACCGCCCTGGCCATCTTCGCCGACGTCGGGCGGCGGTTGGGCTTCCTCACCTCCGATCGCCGTCGCGCGGGCGGCGCCGTCTAACCAGGTGACATCCCAAGCGTCGATGGCGCTGGCCGCCCCGGCCCAGTACAAATCGACGTGGCGGCCCTCGATTCTCGACGGCTATATTCTGCGCATGCTGGCCATGCCGGCGGCGGCGGTTCTGGGCGTCACCCTGGTCGCCTTCCTGCTCGAACAGACGCTGCGCCTGATCGACGAGCTTGCTTCGAATGGGGCGCGGCTGGGCTATTTGTTCGGCCTGATCACCAATCTGGTGCCCTATCAGCTCGGCCTGGCCCTGCCGGCGTCGTTCTTCGTCGCCATGTTCATCGTCATCGCGCGCCTGGACGAGGAGAGCGAGATCGACGCCCTGCTGGCCGGGGGGGTGTCGTTCGAGCGGCTGGTCGCGCCGCTGGTCTTCATCGGCGTCGTGCTGGGCATCGTCAGCATCCTGCTCGTGGGTTTTCTCCAGCCCTACAGCCGGTTCGGCTACCGCGCCGTGCTCAACGCCGCCACCCAGGCCGGCTGGACCGCCCAACTCGACCCGCAGGTGTTTCTTCATGCCGGCCCGGACTTCACCATCACCGCCGACGAGGTGGACGCCACCGGCCATAGCCTCAAGGGCGTCTTCATTCGGCGCAAGTCCAAGGACGGCGAGACGGTGGTCACCGCCAGCTCGGGGACCCTGGGGCTGCGGCCCGACGGCAGGACCACCGACCTGGGCCTGACCGGCGGCCTCATCCTGTCGGACGCCGCCAACGGCTCGGCCCGCCTGCTGCGTTTCGGAGACTTCACCGATCACGAGATATTGAGCGGCGGCCAGGCCCTGATGCCGCGCGGCGGCGACGAGCAGGAATTGACCCTCCCCGAACTGGTGAAGGAGATCGGCCGGCCCGACGCCCTGATTCCCCAGCGGGTTCTCAAGGCCGAACTCTATTCGCGGCTGGCGCGCTCTTTGGCCATCCCCTTCCTGCCCCTGCTCGCCCTGCCCCTGGCGCTGGCGGCCAAGCGGGGCCGCCGCGCGCCGGGCATGATCGTGGGCGCGGTGATCCTGGTCGCCTTCCACCATGGGGTGACCCTGTGCAAGAGTTTTGCCGACAACGGCCAGGTCGACCCGGCCGTGGCCATGGGCGGCATCTTCGCCCTGATGGCCGCGTTCGGCCTGTGGCTGTTTCTCTCCAGCCGCCGCCGCCCCGGGGATACGCCCATTTCCGCCGTCTTCCAGCGCATCGAGGCGATGTTCGAGCGGCGCACCAAGGCCACCCCCACGGCCATGCGCAAGAAGGGCCCTCTGGGCCTTTCGGCCTATCTCACCCGGATCATGCTGGTGCGCACGGCCGCCGCCGCCGCCGCGCTGATGTGCCTTTTGCAGCTGATCGATCTCTTGGAGCGGACCAGCGACATCCTGGCCCGCGGCGGCCCGCTGGGGATTGTCCGTTACATGGCGCTGCGCCTGCCTTTCATGTTCCAGGAAGTCGCGCCCTTCGCGGTGCTGGCCGGCGCGATCTTCACCTTCAGTCAACTGGCCCGCAACAGCGAGCTGGTGGTGATGCGGATCACCGGCATGTCGCTGTGGCAGATCTTCCGGCGCACCCTGCCCGTGGCCCTGGCCGTCGCCGCCCTCGATCTGGTGGTGGCCGACCAGGTCACCCCGCGCGCCGAGCAGGCCCTGGCCACCTGGTGGAGCGCCAGCGCGCCAGGGCCGGCCAGGAAGGCGCCCACCCCGCGCTGGTTTCGCATCGACGGCGATGTGGTGCTGGTGACCGCGGCGAACCCGGACGGCGGCCTGCTGCGCGGCGTCTCCATCTATCAACGCGACGATCGCGGCGCCCTCGTCCGGCGTATGACCGCCGCCACCGCGACGCCCGAGGCGGGCGGCTGGCGACTGCACAACGCTCAGGTCACCGACCTGGGCCAGGCTCGGGCCGACACCATGAGCGTCGGCGAGACCGACTGGCGCTCAACCCTTCGCCCCGCCGACGCGGCCCGGCTGTTCGCCAACGCCTATGAGATCACCTCCGGAACCGCCTACCGCTCCCTGTTCGGCAAGGGGCCGATCGACAAGGCGCCCAGCGAATTCAAGACCCGGCTTTATCGCACCCTGGCCGAAGGCGTGGCGCCGATCATCATGCTGCTATTGGCCCTGCCCGCCGCCCTCGGCTATGCGCGCAGCAACCGCACGGCGCCGGTGATCTTCGGCCTCGGCTGCGGCCTCCTATACCTGGTGGCCGACGGCCTGCTCACCGCCATGGGCCAGACCGGCGCCCTGCCGCCAGCCGTGGCGGCGTGGGGCGCGCCGGTGGCCTTCGCCGCCGGGGCGGTCAGCATCCTGCTCTACGCCGAGGGTTGAACGCACCCATGAACAACGCTTCGATAAGTATTCTGCCCGTCGCCACGCCCGCCGAACTGGAGCGGTTCATCGGCCTGCCCATGCGCCTCAACGCCGGCGACCCCAACTGGATCGCGCCGCTGATGTTCGAGCGCCGTGAGGCCCTGTCGCCCAAGCACAATCCGTTCTTCCAGCACGCCGACGTCCAGTTCTGGCTGGCGCGCCGGAACGGTCGCGATGTCGGCCGGATCAGCGCCCAGATCGACCATCTTGCCGCCACCGACCCCGCGGCGCCCGCCGGCTATTTCGGCATGATCGCCGCCGAGGACGACGCGGCGGTGTTCGCCGCCCTGTTCGCCGCCGCCGAGGCCTGGCTGCGGGCGCGCGGCCGCGCCCAGGCTCTGGGACCCTTCAATCTGTCGATCAACGAAGAGGTCGGCCTATTGGTCGATGGCTTCGACACCCCGCCGATGATGATGATGGGCCACGATCCGGCCTATGCGGGGCGGCGGATCGAGGCTCTTGGTTACGCCAAGGCCAAGGATGTCTTCGCCTACATCTCCGATATTCCGGTGTTCACCCCGGGTGTCCAGGCGAGATTGAAACGCCCGCTGGCCGCCGGCGTGGTCCTGCGCCCGGTGCGGATGAATCGCTTCGAAGAGGACGTCCGTATCCTGGTCGATATCCTCAACGACGCCTGGTCGCGGAACTGGGGTTTCGCGCCGGTCACGCAGGCGGAGACCAAGCATCTGGCGGACTCCATACGGCTCATTCTTCACCCCCGCCTGGTGTGGTTCCTGGAGATCGATGGCGAGGCGGCTGGCTTCGGGGTGCTGCTGCCGAACCTCAACGACGCCATTCACGATCTCGGTGGGCGGCTCCTTCCCTTCGGCTGGGCCAAGCTTCTGTGGCGGCTGAAGGTGCGCGGCGTGAAGCGCGGGCGGGTTCCGCTGATGGGCGTCAAGCGCAAGTTCGCCCGCGATCCCAGGGGCATCTTCGCCCCCTTCGTCATCCTCGACGCCATTCGTCGTGAAGGGGTCAAGCTCGGCATCACCCGGGCTGAATATTCGTGGATTCTGGAGGATAACCTGCCCATGCGCCACATCCTCGAAGGCTTCGGCGCGCGGGTCTACAAGACCTACCGGATCTACGCCAAGACGATCGGCGGCGAGCCCTTGCCGGACGGGTTGACGCTGTAGAAATCTACCGCGTCTGGAATCGCGCCACCGCGCGGACCTTGGGGTCGCGGGCGAAGTCGGCCGGGGCGATGAAGCCCAGGCCGTCCCACGGGATCTTGACGCCGACTTTATCGAAGCATCTGGCGACATATTCCGAACAGATGAATTCGTTCTTGGCCTCCAGAATCTTGGGCATGTGCCGATTGAGCCGCCCGATGGCGATGCGGGTGGCGATCTTGATGACTTCGCCGGGCGAAAAGCGGTCGCCCATGGCGTCGACGGCGAAGTCGGTGAGGGGCCGAAAGGCTTCGCCGACGGGCGTGTCGTCATGGCGGGCGAGGACGATCTTCCCCGGATAGGGGTGGGTCCCGCTGCTGGTCTGGCTGATGAACCGCTCGATGGAGACGGCGTGAACCCCGATGTGCTGCACGCACTCGAAGGCCAGCAGGCGGTCGATGGCCGGCCAGCGGCAGGCGATCGCCACATGCGACCACGGGCTCTTGGTGCTCCAGCCGATCAGCCGCGAGAACGGATCCTTGGCGGCGCACAGGAGGATGTCGCCGTCGCGAATCTTGGGGTCGATCCTGGGCAGATCCTCGGCCGGCAGGTCGGTCAGAACGTCGGCGCCGAAAGCCATGCGCGCACCTTTCCCTAAAAGCCGATCGTCCCCTTGCCCGCCGACGCCCGCTCCCGCAAGGGAGGACAGCGGCCAGAGCCAAACGAAATCACCTCGCCCCGTATCGAGCCGCGCCTGGAACTGATGCGCCGGATCGCCGAGCGGGCGCGGGGCGCCGGTAAAACTAGGATATACAATATATGAAATTTGTATTGGACTATAATTGTAGTTGTTGGATTGGCATATGTATAACTCACCCAAATTGCGCAGAAGACGAAATGATACCTAGGATCAGCCGCCTTGTTGGCTGCAAATTTTTCCTGGAACCTTGAGGCCGCGTTCGCGTTTGTTTCCAATCAGGGGAGCTTTTTTGAGGAGACGCGCAAATGACTGCGACGGTTTTCAGTTCGCCCGAACCGGATGTCGTGATTCAATCGTCGGATGCCCCAATGGTGATCGGCAACCCGGAGCTGATCCGGCGCGCGGGGGTTCGCCGCCGGCCCGCCTGGATGATCGCCGCGCCCGTCGCGGTCTTGGCCATCGCGGCGGCCGGCATTTTCGTCGCCGTCGGCCATCGCCATGCCCCACCCGCCCCTTTGCAGGTGGCCCAGAGCGCCCCCTCGCCCACGCCATTGCCCGCGACGGAAGTCCCGGTCGTCCCCGCTCAGCCCGCGGCCGCCGCCGCGCCCGCCGCTGCCCCCCCAGTAACGGCCCGGAAACGCTTGGCCCCGGCCGCGCCCGCTCGCGCGCCGACGCACCATGCAACCCTTCGCTCGCGCGTGGCGGCGCCGAGCGCCATGACTTCAGCCGCCGACGCCAGCGCCACGGCGCCGGTCGCTTCCCCGCCGCCGGCGGCGATGCCCAGCGCAACCCCAAATCCGATCGTGGCGGTTGCGCCCAGTATCGCGCCAGTGCCTGAAGCGCCCACGACGCCATCAACTATCGCGCCGATGGAGATGGCCCCGGCCGCTCCCGCGCCGCCGGCCGCTACGCCTGGCCCCGGTGCGCCGCAGCGATAGAGCCCGGCGAGGTTGGACCGGAGAGATCTGATGCCTAAATCCGGTCCAATCCGCCTGGGACCCCCGCCGATTGGGTGAGACAGGGTCCCCAGAATACTCCTGGCTGTCGCCGACGCTCAGAGTTCACCTCGCCAGCGACGATCCGGGCATGGAGGGCCGGCGTGAGGGGCACAAACCCCTGGCTCCTGTCGCGGAAATAGAGCGACGCTCCGATCTTCGCCGGGTCGAAACCGTCGGCCACCAGATCCATCTTGCGGTGCTTGAAGGTGCCGGTGGTCTCGATGTTGGCCATCAGGCGCAGGAAGATGGGCCGGGCGTAGGGGGCCAGGGCGGCGGCGACGTAGCGGCCGAAGGCGGCCAGGTCGAAATCGGGGCCCGCCACCAGGGCGGCCATGCCGGCGCGACCATCCAGGTGGCCGACCTTGACCCCATAGACCGTCGCCTCGGTCACACCAGGCGCGGCCGCCAGCCGCTGCGCGACCTCGGTGGTGGAAACATTCTCGCCCTTCCAGCGGAGGGTGTCGCCGACCCGATCGACGAAATAGAAACAGCCGTCCCGGTCCCGCGTCATCAGATCGCCGGTGCGAAACCAGCGGTCGCCATGCCGAAAGGCGTCCCGCAGAACCTTGCCTTCGCTGGCCGCCTTATCGACATAGCCTGAATAGGCGGTGCGCGCGCTCTCGGCGATGCGCCCCAGGCATTCTCCCACCTCGCCGGGCGCCGCTTTGACGCAAAAGCCGTCCGCCCCGCGCACCGGCGCGCCCCTCTCCACATCGAAGCGGGCAAGGGCGGCGTTGAAGAAATCGCCCAGATAGGGCGGGGCGCGGCCGATGGCCCCTGGCGTGCCGTCGAAGTTGAACATCGACACATTGCCCTCTGTCGAGCCGTAGAATTCCAGAATACGAGGTATGCCGAACCGCTGTTCGAACACCGGCCACACGTCGGGGCTCAGGCCGTTGCCGAACGCCAGCCTCAGCCGGTGGGCGCGCTCCAGCGGGCGCGGGGACTGGGCGGCCAGGTAGCGGCAGAGTTCGCCGATATAGACGAACAGGGTCGCGCCTTCGGCCACCACCTCCTCCCAGAAACGGCTGGCCGAAAAGCCGCGGCGCAAAGCCACCGAGCCGCCGTTCAGCAACGCCGCGCCCATGGCGCACAGGCCGCCGGTCGAGTGATAGAGCGGCAGGGTCAGGTAGAGGCGGTCGGCGGGCTTCGCGCCCGTCGCGCCGGCGAAGCCGCGCATGAAGAGCTGGGCGCGCATGTGGGTGATACGGGCGGCCTTGGGCAGGCCGGTCGTGCCGCTGGTGTAGATGTAGAGGGCGGTGTCCCTGGCGGTCATGCCGGCCCGGACCGATCGATCCGGGCGCTCGCCGCTCGAGCCCTCGAGAGCCTTGGCGAGATCGCGCCGGTCGCCTTTCGGATCGGAAAGAGTCCAGGCCCGCGCCGGCTGATCGAGCAGGCCGCGCGCGCCTTCGAGAGCGCCTTCGGTCTCGACGTCGACGAGGCAATGCCTGGCGCCCGAAATGTTGAGGCAATGAGCCAGAGCGGCGCCGGTGAGCTGATTGTTGATCAGGGCGGCGGCCACGCCGACCTTGGTCAAGCCGTACCAGATCGGCAGGCACTCCAGGCGGTTGGGCAGGACGAGGGCGACGGTGTCGCCGCGGCCCAGTCCCTGAGCGAGCGCCCAGTGGGCGTAGCGGTTGGCCATGGCGTCGAGTTCGCCGTAGGTGATGGCGACGCCTTCGAAACTCAGCGCCGGCCGCGCCCGCCAGCGATCCACCGCCGCCTCGAGGTCGTCGCAGATCAGGTTTTTGGAGGTCGGCCTTATCGAGCGCACCCGCGCCAAGGTTCGCGCCAAACCGGTAAGATAGCGCCATTCTCGCTTCAACCGAGCCGCCCAACGCATTCCCGCGCCTCCCTCGCCCGTTCAGCTTGGCGGATGGGCGCGGCGATGGTCAAGGCGTCGCGATAAGGGCGGCAGGCCTCACCAGCTCTTGGGCGGCAGGCGGAAGCGGACCTCGTTGCGGGCGAAATCCAGGCACACCGACTGGAAGCGGCTCAGCACATCGACACCCAGCAGAATGGCCGGCTTGTGGGTGAGATCCCACATCTGGAAGGTGTGCAGGTCGGCGAAGGCGACCGGCCAGTTGGGCAGGTGCAGGCCGCCGACCCGAAGCTGCGGAAGATCGGCCATCTGCGCGTCGATCGTCTGCCCGGTCGCGCTGACGATCGGCGTGTCGGTCCACAAGCTTTTTGGGTTGCGGGTGAGCGCCAGCGAGCGCAGCGCCATATTGCCGATGGTGTTCTGCGCCCCCGAATCGAGGAAGGCCACCAGGGGTATGCCCGCCAGATCGGCGTCCACCAGAGTCAATTGCCCATCGCGGCGGCTGGCCTTCACCGCGATGTCGGCGGGGTCGCGCCACAGTCGGCCCGGCGCCTTGATGCGCAGGGTCTCGCCCTGAAAGTCGAGAGTAAGCTCCTGCCCCTCCAGCCGGTCGAGGCCCAACATCCCGGCGCCGCCGATAGCCTTGGCCGGCAGCACGGAGAAGACCACATCGCTCTCGCCGCGCCCGCCGATCTGCAGCATGGCCCTGGTGGTGGGGGCGTCCTGGACCCCGGCGACGCCGTTGAGCGGCTCGAGGGCGCCGCGGGCCAAACCCAACTGCGCGGCCAGTTCTTCGGAGATCACCGATTGGTTGGCCCCGGTGTCCACGACGAAGGCGAAGGGGCCGGCCCCGTTGATCCCGACGGGCGCGGTCATCCGCCGATAGAGGTCGGCGACGGTCGACAGGCTGATGGGCGGGACATAGGTCTGATCGACCAGCGGGGCCAGCCGCGTACCGGTCTTGACCTCGATCACCGCACCCCAGGCGCTGCCTGAGCAAAGCGTTCCCGCCCCGATGAGGGTCGCGAAACGCCGACGGGTGAACGCGCCTTGGGCCATGGCGATGGACCGGCCTCCCGACGCGATCATACACCCATGGGGTAGAAGTCAAGTTATTCTCTTGGCGTGGAGAAACGCTCCCACGCCGACTGGCGGGTGACGCCCAGGGCCTCGCCGATGGCCGCCCAACTGACCTCCCGGCTCCTCAGGGTCGCCACCAGCCAACGAAGTTGGCCGCCCTTGCCCTGCACCGATTCATCGACCGGTTTCAATTGGGCGAGCAGCCGCTCGGTGGGCAGCTTGTCCGCCGGCACATAGGAAGAGCGGTCCGGCGTTCGCCCGGCCATGTACTCGACGCACAGGGTCACGCATTCGGCGCAGATGAAGATGTTGGCCGGCCCGGCCACCATCTGGGTCACCTCCTCCTGCGGCTTGAGGCAGAACGAGCAGAACACGGTTTGAGGCTTGACGTAGAGCGGCGGGGGCGGCGGGGTTTTAGCTTCAGTCATCGGGCCTCCTTGGGCGCGCCGACTTGTCAGGAATACCCTGACGTTTGTCAAGATGAGCCTGACGCATCGAGTCCTCCCTCCCTTGGCGGGGAGGGAGGAAGCCTCGCCTTACGCTTCGGCCGTGGCCGGTTCCTTCTTGGTCAGATCCTCGCCGGTGACCTGATCGACGATCTTCATCGAAAGCCGGGTCTTGCCGCGGTCGTCGAAGCCGAGGAGCTTGACCTTCACCATCTGGCCCTCGTGAAGGACATCGGAGACCTTCTCCACGCGCTGGTTGGCGATCTGGCTGACGTGGACCAGGCCGTCCTTGGCGCCAAAGAAGTTCACGAAGGCCCCGAAATCGACCACCTTGACCACCTTGCCATCGTAGATCTGGCCCACTTCCGGCTCGGAGGTGATCGACTTGATCCAGTCGATGGCGGCCTTGATCTTGGCCCCGTCGCTGGCCGACACCTTGACCGTGCCTTCGTCGTTGACATCGACCTTGGCCCCGGTGGTCGCCACGATCTCGCGGATCACCTTGCCGCCGGTGCCGATCACTTCGCGGATCTTGTCGGTGGGGATGGTGATGGTCTCGATCTTGGGGGCGTATTCGCCGACGTCGGCCCTGGCGCCGTCGATGGCCTTGGCCATTTCGCCCAGGATGTGCAGCCGCCCGTCCCTGGCCTGGGCGAGGGCCTGTTTCATGATCGCCTCGGTGATGCCGGGGATCTTGATGTCCATCTGCAGGGAGGTGATGCCGTCGGCGGTGCCGGCGACCTTGAAGTCCATGTCGCCCAGATGGTCCTCGTCGCCCAGGATATCGGAGAGCACGGCGAACCCGTCCTTTTCCAGGATCAGGCCCATGGCAATGCCGGAGACCGGCTTCTTCAACGGCACGCCCGCGTCCATCAGGGCCAGCGAGCCGCCGCAGACCGAAGCCATGGAGGAGGAGCCGTTGGACTCGGTGATCTCGGAGACCAGGCGCACGGTGTAGGGGAAGTCCTCCTTGGAGGGGAGCATCGGGCGCAGGGCCCGCCAGGCCAGCTTGCCGTGGCCGATTTCCCGCCGGCCGGGCGCGTTCATGCGGCCGGTCTCCCCCACCGAATAGGGCGGGAAATTGTAGTGCAGCAGGAAGGCCTCTTTGTAGGTGCCTTCCAGGGCGTCGATGAACTGTTCGTCGTCGCCGGTGCCGAGGGTGGCGACCACCAGGGCCTGGGTCTCGCCGCGGGTGAACAAGGCCGAGCCGTGGGCGCGGGGCAGCACGGAGACTTCCGAGACGATGGGGCGCACGGTGTCCACCGCGCGGCCGTCGATGCGCTTGCCGGTCTCCAGAATGCCCCGGCGCACGATGTCCGCCTCGCATTGCTTGAACACGCCGCCGAGCTTGGCGGGATCGAGGCCGGCCGGATTTTCGTCCGACCGCCCAAGGGTGGCCAGGGCCTTGGCCTTGGCGGCCATGACCGCGTCGTGGCGCGGGCCCTTGGCGGTGATGGCGTAGGCCGCCTTGAGATCGCCGCCGACCAGGCCCGCGACTTCCTTCTGAACGCCGGCTTGGTCTTCGGCCGTGAAGTCGAAGGGCTCCTTGGCCGAATGTTCGGCCAGTTCGACGATCGCCTCGATCACCGGCTGGAAACCGCGATGGGCGAACATCACGCCGCCCAGCACCTGGTCTTCGTCCAATTCCTGGATTTCCGATTCCACCATCATCACCGCGTCATGGGTGCCGGCGACCACCAGATCGAGGCGGTTGGCCGGATTCTTGACCTGATCGAGGGTGGGGTTGAGCACGTATTCGCCGTCGATGAAGCCGACTCGCGCCGCGCCGATCGGGCCCATGAAGGGCACGCCCGACAGGGTGAGCGCCGCCGAGGCCGCCACCATGGCGACGATGTCCGGATCGTTCTCCAGATCGTGCGACAGGACGGTGATGATGACCTGGGTCTCATGCTTGAAGCCCTTGACGAACAACGGCCGGATCGGCCGGTCGATGAGGCGCGAGACCAGGGTCTCCTTCTCCGAGGGCCGGCCCTCGCGCTTGAAAAAGCCGCCCGGGATCTTGCCGGCGGCGAAGGTTTTTTCCTGGTAGTTGACGGTGAGGGGGAAGAAATCGAGGCCCGGCTTGGGGGTCTTCTCGAACACCACGGCGGCCAGAACGGTGGTCTCGCCGTAGGTGGCCAGCACCGCGCCGTCGGCCTGGCGGGCCACGCGGCCGGTTTCCAGAGTCAGCTTGCGGCCGGCCCAGTCGAGGGATTTGCGTCGAATATCGAACATTGTCTTTCGGATCTTTCTGAATTTCCGGCGGCGAATTCCGCCAGGAGCGCGGGCTTCCAGCCCGCCCTTGGTTTCGAAGAGCGGGCAGGATGCCCGCGCTCCGTCTCTTATGTTATCGGCGAAGGCCGAGTGTGCCGATCAGCGCCTGATAGCGGCCTTCATCGGTCTTTTTCAGGTGATCGAGCAGCGAGCGGCGGGCCGAAACCAGCTTAAGCAGGCCCCGCCGCGAATGGTTGTCCTTCTTGTGCGTCTTGAAGTGTTCGGTGAGGTTGGCGATCCGTTCGCTCATGATCGCCACCTGCACCTCGGCCGAACCGGTGTCGCCCTCCGAGCGGGCATGGGTGTGGATGACCTCGGTCTTGCGTTGGGCGGTTATCGACATCGGGTTTTCTTTCCGCTCGTCTTAAGGGTGAAAGACGCGGGTGGGATTGAGCCGTCCCGCCCGCATCTCGCAGAGCGCCACGATCTTCGCTCCATGGTGGGCGGAAACGACGCGGGAGGCGGAAAGCCTGGCCCTCAAGGTCTCAACCTGCCGGGGGAGCAGAACGATCGATCGTCCCTGCGTCAGCCTGAAGGCGTCTTCGGCGGTCACGGCCAGCTCCGGGATGTCGTCCAGGGCGGTCTCGACCGGAAGCAGGGCCTCCAGAGGCGCGCCTCTATGGCACAACGCTTCCAGGTTTTCCAGCGTAATCGCGCCCGCCTCGCTGAAGGCCCCGACGCGGGTGCGGCGAAGTTCGCTCACATGGGCGTGGGCACCAAGCGACGCGGCCAGATCGCGCACCAGGGCGCGGACGTAAGTTCCCTTGCCGCAGTCGATCTCCAGGGTGACGTGGTCGGCGTCCGGCGCCGCCGCCAGCCGCGCGTCGTGGATGGTGACCCGGCGCGGCTCGAGGTCCATGGCCACGCCCTCTCGGGCCAGATCGTAGGCCCGGGCGCCGGCGACCTTCACCGCCGAATAGTCAGGCGGAATCTGGTCGATCTCGCCGATGAAGGCCGGCAGGGCGGCGCGCACCGCGCCCGGCGACGGCCGCGCATCGCTCGTCGCGGTGACCGCCCCCTCGCCGTCGAAGGTCGCGGTCTGGATCCCCCAGCGAACCGTGAACCGATAGGTCTTGTGGGCGTCTATCAGGAAGGAGACGGTCTTGGTCGCTTCGCCCAGCGCGATGGGCAGGATGCCGGTGGCCAGGGGATCGAGCGTTCCGGCATGACCCGCCTTTTGGGCGTTGAACGCTCGCCGCACCCGCCCCACCGCCTGGGTCGATCCCAGGTCGCGCGGCTTGTCGAGGCAGACCCAGCCGGAGACCGCGTCCCCCTTGCGGCGGCGGGCCATCAGCCCTCCGCGTCTTCGCCCGCCGCCTCGATATCCCGCCGCACGCGCGGATCGTCCAGCAGGCGGTTCATGTGGGCGGCGGCGTCGAAGCTGTCGTCGTGGACGAATTTGAGGCTCGGGGTGAACTTCATCTCGATGGCGTGGCCAAGCTTGCCGCGCAGGAGCTTCGAGGCTCGGCCCAGGCCGGCGACCACTTCGGCGGAATGGACCCCGCCCAGGGGCTCGACGAAACAGATGGCGTGCTTGAGGTCGGGGCTGACCTTGACCTGACTCAAGGTCACCGAGACACCGGCCAGGGCCGGATCGGCGAAGTCCTCCACCCGCAGGATCTCCACCAGGGCGTGGCGCACCAGTTCGCCGGCCCGAAGCTGCCGCTGGGAGGGGCCGGCCTTGGCTCGGCGGCCGGGACGGGAGGGGCTGAGCATGGCGGTCTTCTTGGCGCGTCCCGACCGGCGGATCGCACGCCGGCCTTGCGGGAAAGGGCGCGCTTCTAGGGCGGCGGGGACGGGATGTCCAGCCGCGGCGGGAGCGATGGGGCCCCGTCAGGGCGCGACGGTGATCGGCGGGCTGGTCTGCAGGGTGGCGCTCAACGAGCAGGCGGGCGGAAGACTGGTGACGAGGTCCCACCCGCCGGTGGAAAAGACCTGGACCGGCGCCGCGCCCGGGCCACAGGCGCCGGTCACCGGGCTCGTCAGGGCCACTTTCAAGATCTTGGCCGAGCCCACGCCGCCGCTTGAGCCGCCGGCCCGCGCCGGCCAGGGCAGGCCCATGAACGTCGTGGCGGCGCAGCGGGTGTCGGAGCCGCTGAACCGTGTGCTTGTGATCTTGGCCCTGCCCTTCCGGGTGGTCTTTCCCTTGATCGTCAGGGTGCAGGAGATCGACCCACCCTGGGTTCCCAGCCCCGCCTGGCCGGTGGCCGAAAAGCTGGTCGACCGCGGCGTGAACGAGGCGGCGACGGCATTTGAAACCGAGCCCACCGCGAGCAGGCCGCAGACCATCGACAGAGTGGCTTTGTTCATGACATGGACCCCTCTCTATCGGCGCGTTTAAGCGCCGCGCTTCAAAGCCGATATTGCCTCGCGCCGCGCAGTCGGGCAAGCGAGAGCCATTCCCAAACCCGCCGGATCGGCTCTGCATATCGGACCGCCCGGCGGTCTGGCCCGCGGGCGGCGACGCCAGCTTCTCTCGCACCGTCGACTTGAAACGGCGCCGTGCTCCTTCAAATGAGCAATCCCAATCTTGCCCACTTCTCGCTCACCGCCTGGACCACCGCCGCATCCATGGCGAGTTTGCGGCCCCACTCCCGCTTCGTCTCCGGCGGCCATTTGTTGGTGGCGTCCAGGCCTGCCTTGGAGCCCAACCCGCTCTCGGGCGAGGCGAAGTCGAGGTAGTCGATCGGGGTGTGGTCGATCACCGTGATGTCGCGGGCCGGGTCCATGCGAGTGGAGACGGCCCACATCACATCCTTCCAGTCGCGGGCGTCGATGTCGTCGTCCACCACGATCACCCACTTGGTGTACATGAACTGGCGCAGATACGACCACACCCCCATCATCACCCGCTTGGCGTGGCCCGGGTAGGCCTTCCTGATCGCCACCACGGCGATGCGATAGCTGCAGCCCTCCGGCGGCAGCCAGAAATCGACGATCTCCGGGAACTGCGCCCGCAGCAGGGGGACGAACACCTCGTTGAGCGCTTCGCCCAGGACGCTGGGCTCGTCGGGCGGGCGGCCGGTGTGGGTGGTCAGGTAGATCGGGTTCCGCCGCATGGTGATGGCGGTGACCTGGAAGATCGGGAACCGCTCCACCGAGTTGTAATAGCCGGTATGGTCGCCATAGGGTCCCTCGTCCGCGTATTCATCGAGGCGCACCTCGCCTTCGATGACGATCTCGGCGTGGGCGGGGACCAACAGGGGCTGGGTCTTGGCGGCGACCAGCTCCACCCGCGCCCCGCGCAGCAGGCCGGCGAACTGGTATTCCGACAGGGTGTCGGGAACCGGGGTGACGGCGGCCAATATGGTTCCCGGATCGGCCCCGATCACCGCGCAGGCCGGCAACGCATCGGGCTTGCCGGCCGCCTTCCACCGCCGGTGATGCTGGGCGCCGCCGCGATGCGCCAGCCAGCGCATGATCGTCCGGTCGCGCCCGACTGCCTGCATTCTATAGATGCCGAGGTTGTAGTCGTCCTCGCGGCTCTCCGAGGGTCCCTTGGTCACCACCAGGGGCCAGGTGATCAAGGGCGCCGGCTCGCCCGGCCAGCACGTCTGGATCGGCAGTCTGGAAAGGTCGATGTCGGCCCCGGTCAGCACCACGTCCTGCACGGGGGCGGCCTTCACCGTCTTGGGGCGCATGCCCATGACGGTGCGGGCGAGCGGCAGCAGGTCCCAGGCTTCCTTCATGCCGCGCGGCGGTCCGGGCGCGCGCAGGAAGGCCAGCAGTTCGCCCACCTCGCGCAGGTCGGCGCCGGTCTGGCGCGGCTTGTCGCCCAGGGTCACGCCCATGGCCACCCGTCTGACCGTGCCGAACAGATTGGCCAGGCACGGGATCGGCGAGACTTCGCCGTCGGCGCGGACCGGCCGCTCGAACAGCACCGCCGGCCCGCCCGCCGCGAGCAAGCGGGTGCAGATCTCGGTCATTTCCAAAACGGTGGAGACCGGCTCGCTCACCCGGACCAGTTCGCCCTGAGCTTCCAGGGCGGCGATGAACTCCCGCAAGTCACGATAGGCCATGGCCGATCCGTAAGGCCCACCCTCGAATTGTCCAGCCCCAAGGCGGCGACGGTTGTCGGAGGCTGCGTCGGCGGCCGATTCTAGGGGCGCGCGCGGCGATGGGCCGGGGCGGTCTCGGCGAACAGAAGGATGGCGACGAGCCCGGCCGCGACGGCGGCGGCCAGGTACCAGGCTGGGGCCAGCGGGTTGCCGGTGACCTGGATAAGCCAGGTGACCGCGAACTGGGTGGTGCCGCCGAACACCGCGACGGCGACCGCGTAGAGGGTCGACAGGGCGCCCGAGCGGATCCTGGCCGGCAGCGATTCGGTAATCGCGATGAGGACGGAGGAGGCCGAAAGGCAGAGCGGTATCTGCAGAACCGCCGCCGCCCCGAACAGGGCGGCGGCGGTGCGAAAGTGGGCCAGCAGCCAAAAGGCCGGAAACGTCGCCGCGAGCAGGAACAGCCAGGGCCACACCATAACCCGTTTGCGGCCGAACCGGTCGGAAAGCCAGCCGCCCACCGGGTCGAACAGCACGCCGCAAAGGCCCAGGACCACGGTGGCGCCAAAAGCCAGATTGGCCGGCATATGCAGCGTCTGGCCGGAATAGGTGGTCATGTAGCTGAGGACGTAGTTGGCGACCATGGCGCTGGCCAGCATCACCAGGCCCAGGACGGCCAGGCGAAGATAGGGCCTCACGCTCGGCGCCGGACCGCTGTCGACCGGGTTGGTGTCGAGAGTCTCCGGCAGGCCGCGCCGCAGGATGAGGCCGAACGGCACGATGGCGGCCCCGATCAGGAAGGCGAGGCGCCAGCCCCAGGCGTCCAGGGCCGGCGCGCTCAACAGGTTGGCCAGGGTCACCCCCACCAGGCCGGCGACCAGGACGGCGGCGTCCTGGGTCATGTATTGGAACGACACATAGAGACCGCGCTTGAGCGGCGGCGCGGCCTCGATCAGAAAGGCGGTGCTGGGGCCGACCTCGCCGCCCAGGGCGAAACCCTGGACGAGGCGAAAGCCGATCACGAGAATCGGCGCGGCCACCCCGATCGCGGCGAAGGATGGCGTCAGGGCGAGGCCCAGGATCGCGGCGCCCATCAGGGTGAAGGAAAGCAGCATCGCCGGCTTGCGGCCGATCCTGTCGCCCATCATGCCGATGACGACGCCCCCCAGCGGACGGGTGAGAAAACCGGCCCCGAAAGTGGCCAGCGAGGCGAGCAGGCTGGTCGCGGGGTTGTGCGAGGGAAAGAAGGCGCGGCCGATCTGGGCGGCGAAGAAGGCGTAGGTGAGGAAATCGTAGAACTGCAGGGCGTTGCCCACCGCCACCGCCGCCACATGTTTGGCCGGCAGGGAAGGCGCGCCCATCGGAACCGCGCCGGCCTCCAGAACCATTTCCGCCATGCGCCCCCTCCAGCGGCCAATTCGGTGGGTGGGAGCCTAGGTCGAGCCCGGATCGCTGTCGAGGGCGGCGTCGCGGGCCTTCACCGCCGCCCTCGGCGCGATCATGCGCCAGCGTCTGTCGAGAAAGGCGCGGAACGAGCCCGGATGCAGGCTGGCCACGCGGGCGAGGACACACGGATAGTCCTTGTAGTGGGCGGTGAAATGAAAGGTGGCCGGTTCGGCCTCCATCAGCATCTCCCGCTCGTCGAATCCCACCCCCATGAGGACCACGCTGGCGTCCTCGCGGCGCAGGCGGGTGAAGAACTTCTTGTTCACCAGGAAGGACGGCCGGCCGTAAGACGTCCCCTCGCTCACCCCGGGAAAGGACAGGCAGATGTCGCGCATCTCCGCTTCGGTCATGGCGCCGCGCTCCCTGTCAGTAGGCCAGGGCCACGCCGTCCTTGCGCATCTCGCTGGCCGCGGCGTAGCGGCCCGGCCAGCGCTCGATGGCCTGATAGCCGCCGAAACTCCCGTCCGAGGGCCCGAATTGCCAGCCAAGCGCCGCCAGGCCTCGCCGCGTCGCCTCCGGCGCGCCGGATTCCAGATGCAGGATCCCGAGCCCATGCTGGGGCTCGCCGGTCGGCTCGGACGAGCCCTCGTGATGCCAGCGCGGACTGTCGCCGGCTTCCTGCAACCCCAGGCCATAGTCGATGCGGTTCACGATGATCTGGGCCTGGCCCTGAGGTTGCATGTCGCCGCCCATGACCCCGAAGGCCATCCACGGCTCGCCGCCGCGGGTGGCGAACCCCGGGATGATGGTCTGGAACGGCCGCTTGCCCGGCGCATAGGTGTTGGGCCGGCCGTCGGCCAGGTCGAAGAGTTCGCCCCGGTCCTGGAACATGAAGCCCAGGCCGTCGGGCGACAGGCCCGAACCCATGCCGCGGTAGTTGGACTGGATGATCGAGACCATCATTCCGTCGGCGTCGGCGGTGCAGAAATAGGTGGTGTCGCCATGGCTGGGCGCCTCGCCAGCGTGAACGGGTGTGAGGATGCCGCCCGGCCGGATCAGCTTGGCGCGCTCGACCGCGTATTGTTTGGAGATCAGCCAGTCGATGGGCGCCTTGGCGAAATCGGGGTCGGCGAAGTAGCGGGCGCGGTCCTCGAAGGCCAGGCGCTTGGCCTCGATCTGGGTGTGCAGGCTGGCCGTTGACTGAAAGCCCATGGCCTTCATGTCGAAGAGTTCCAGCATGTTGAGGATCTGCAGGGTGGAGAGGCCCTGGCTGTTGGGCGGCAGGGCCCAGACATCGACGTCGCGATAGCTGGTGGACCGGGGTTCCACCCACTCGGAGTGGTGCGCGGCCAGATCGGCCTTGGAGAGCCAGCCGCCGATGCGCTTGAAATACGCGTCGATCGCCTGCGCCACCTCGCCGCCATAGAATCCCTCGCGCCCGCCCGCCGCGATCGCGCGGTAGGTGCGGGCCAGGGCCGGGTTGGCGAACACCTCGCCCTCGGCCGGCGTGCGGCCTTGCGGCGCCCACACCTTCTTGAAGTTTTCGATCTCCTCGATGCCGGCGTTCGGCCGCGTGAACACCTTGTAGGAGCCGGCGAGATAATAGGCGATGGTCTGGGGAACCGGAGCGCCTTTCTCGGCCAATTCGATGGCCGGGGCAAAGAGGTCGGCCCACTTGAGGCGGCCGTAGCGGCGGTGCAGGGTCCACCAGGCGTCCACCGCGCCGGGGGTTGAGACGGAGGTGGCGCCGAACGGGGCGATGAGGCCGCCTTTGGCCCGCGCTCTCTGGGTGGCGAGACTGAGCGAGCGCGGCGAGCGGCCCGATCCGTTGAGGCCCACCACCTTGCGGGTCTTTGGATCCCACAGCATGACGAAGCAGTCGCCGCCGACGCCGCACGACACCGGCTCCAAGAACCCCAGCGCCGCGTTGGCCGCCACCGCCGCATCCACCGCCGAGCCCCCGGCCTTGAGGGTGTCGATGGCGGTCAGGGTCGCCAGGGGGTGGGCGGTGGCCGCCGCGCCGTGCAGACCCCACACCGTCGAGCGCGAGGCGAAATTGGCCCCGATTATGCGGTCGCCGGCGTGGATGTCGGAACGGGTCAGGTCGGAGCTGGCGGGCATAGCGGCCAGAGCGGGCGGCGCGGCGGCCGAGGAGGCGGCGGCGGCCATCGGCAAAGTGGCGAGAAAGGTGCGGCGGCGCATGGCGGTCCCATCGCTGATGAACGCGCCACTATAGGCCGCCCTCGCCCGTCACGTCACGGACCACACCGCCAGTTCGTTGCCCGAGGGGTCGCGGAAGTGGAATCGCCGGCCGCCGGGGAAGGGGAAGATGGCGCGGGCGATCGTCCCGCCGGCGGCGCGCACCTTGGCCTCCATGGCCTCCAGATCGTGGGCGTAGAGCACCACCAGTGGCCTCGCCGGCGCGCTCTCCGGGCCGGCGGCGAAGCCGCCATCGGCGCCCTGGCCCTCGAAGGCCGCATAGTCCGGCCCGTAGTCGGCGAAGGTCCAGGCGAAGGCGGCGCCGTAGAAGGCCTTGGTGGCGGGAAGGTCCGTTCCTGGGAATTCGACGTAGTCGATCTTGCCGTCCTCGCGCATGGTGCCGTCTCCGTTTGTTCGTTGTTTGTTCTAGGCCCGCTCCGAGGCGGCGTCAACCCCGTGGACCTGTTGCCGCCACCGCGAAAACCGGTCTTCCGCCTCGCCCGAACCGATCTTCGGCTCGAACACCTTGTCATAGCGGGTGAAGGCGCGGGCGTCGGTTTCCGTGAGCAGGTCGACGCCTCTTCCGGCGCACAGGGCGGCGCCGGCGGCGGTGGCTTCGGCGATGGCGTGGCGGCGGAGGGGGCGGCCGAGCAGGTCGGCCTGGATCTGCAGGAAGGTCTCGTTGGCCGTCAGGCCGCCATCGACACCAAGGGCTTCGGGCGGGGCGAAGCCGGTGAGGCCGAAGACATGATCGAAGACCTCGCGCACACGGAAGGCCACGCCTTCCAGGGCGGCGCGCGCGAGGTGGGGCGCAGTGACCTGGGCGGAGAGGCCGGCAAAGGCGGCGCGGCGGCCCGGCTCGCCGTAGGGGGCGCCCAGCCCATTCAGCGCGGGAAGGAAGGCGGCGCCGGCGGCGTCTGGAACCGAGGCGGCCAGGGCCTCGAAGCGGCCGAGGCCGCCCAAACGAAAGGCCCCCCTCAGCCAGTCGAGGGCGGCGCCGGCGCTCAACACCATGCCTTCAACGCAGAAGCGCATTTCGCCGGCCACGCGGGAAAGCACGAACGGCGGCGCGGTGGGGCTCTTGAAGATGAACTCGGCCCCGGTGGCCACGTCCACGGCGGCGGCGGTGCCGTAGGTGACCTTGGCGACGCCGGCGCCCTGGCCGTGAGCGATGAGGGCGCTCTGCTGATCGGCGATGTCGGCGGCGATCGGCACGACGGCCCCGAAGCCCTTGCGGTCGGTCACGCCCATGGCCCCCCAGGTATCGATCAATCGCGGGAACAAAGCCTCGTCCAGGCCTTGGTGGGCGATCAGGGCGCGGTTCCAGGTCAGGGTGGCCAAGTCGAGATAGCCGGTGGGCCACGCCTGGCTGGCGTCGGTGACGTGGACGGCGCCGCCGCTGAGCTTGAAGATCAGGAAGCTGTCGATATTGCCCCAGGCCAGTCGATGGCGAGAGGCGTCCACGCCGGCCAGGACGCTCTCCAGCTTGGCCGCCGCCTGTTGCGGGGCGAGGAAAAAGCCCGCCGCCAGCAGTTGGCGCGCCCGCTCCGCGCCGCGCAGGTCGCTCCAGACGATGAGGGGCGACAGCGGCGCGCCGGTGGCGCGGTCCCAGACCACGATGCTGGTCCGCTGGGTCGTGACGCCGATGGCGGCGAGGTCGGCGGGGGCGCGGCCGGCGCGATCCAGGGCCGCCGCGATGGCTCGCCGCGTGGCGCGCCAGACCCGCGCCGCATCCTGTTCGACCCAGCCCGGCCGGGGCGCACGGGAGGTCAGGCGCGCCGAGGCGATGGCCTCGAGAACCCCGCCGGCCGTGAACACTGCCGCCCGCGCCGTGGTCGTGCCGACATCGATGGCCAGCAGATGCTCAGGCATCGGGGAGGAGCACGCCGGGGTTCATGATCCCGTTCGGGTCGAGCGCCGCCCTCACCCGGCGCAGCAGGGTGACCCCGGCGGCGCCCAACTCCCGCTCCAGATAGTCCCGCCGCACCCGGCCGATTCCGTGGTGATGGGCGAGGCTGCCGCCATGCGCGCCGGTCGCCTCCATGATCCGCCGCCAGCAATCGACATAGACCGCCTCCATGGCGGCGGGATCGGCCACCTGCACGGCGAAGGTGAAATAGAGGTTGAGACCGCTGCGGTAGGCGTGGGAGCTGTGGGCCGAGCCGGCGAGACAGCCCTCCACCGCCTTCAGGGAGGCGGTGGCGTCGTCGTAGATGGCCGCGATCTTGTCCCAGCCGGCGGAAATCTCCACCGTGTCGAGGACGATGCCGCGCTCGAGAAACTGGCTCCACGACGGCACATGATTGCGCTGTTCCAGCCAGCGATCGACGATGTCGGGCGGCGCGGTGGAGACGCCGGCCTTGGCGGCCAGGGCGGCGACGGCGGCGGTCTCGGCGTCGACCAGGGCGGCGGGGCCTTCGTGGACCATCAGGATCAGGCAGGCGGCGGCCCGCGCGTCCAGACGCTGGCTCTCGCGCTGGTCGTATTGACGAACCACCGGCGGGCGCCACCCGGACTGGATGATCTGGCGCTGGAATTCAAAGCCGGCGCGCATGTCGCTCGCCTCGAAGGCAAGGACGGCGCGGGCCTCGGCGGCGCGGCGCAGGGACAAGGTGACGCCGGTGATCACCCCCAAGGCTCCCTCCGACCCCAACATCAGATGGCGCAGATCCGGCCCCGCCGAGGCGCGCGGCCCTTTGCCCAGAGTGATGAATTCACCGTTGGGCAAGACCGCCTCGATGGTGTGGACGATGTCTTCGATATTGCCGTAGGCGGTGGAGAACTGGCCCGAGGCGCGGGTGGCGATCCACCCGCCGACGCTGCTGACGGCCACCGACTGCGGCCAGTGGCCGATGGTCAGACCGTGGGCGGCGACCTCGTTTTCCGCCTCCAACCCGTTCTTGCCGGCGTCGAAGCCGGCCAGCAGGTTCACCGGATCGATGAAGCGGGTGGCGTTCATCGCCCCCAGGTCCAACACGATGGCGTCGGCCGAGGCCACCACCCCGCCCACCACCCCGCTCCCCAGGCCAAAAGGGATGACCGGGACGCGGCGCTCGTTGGCGAAGCGCAGCGTCGCCTGGACATCCTCCACGCAGGTCGGCCGCACCACGCAGGCGGGCGCCGGCGCCGGCGTTCCGGCGTGATCGCGCACATGGCTCAACATCCAGTAGTCGTGGCGGCGGGCTTCCAGGGCCCGCTCGCTGGTTTCCACGCGAGTGGGATCGAGGGTTTGGCGAAGGAGATCGGCGATGGATGCTGTCATTGGGTTCAAGTCTCCGCCGTCGCGAGCGCTCTCAGCGCGGCCATATCGGTCTCGTAAATACGCCGACACGACGCGATCTCGTCCGCGATCCTCGCCTCCGTCCAGCCCAGCAGCGGGGCCATGGCTTCGGCGGCGGGCGCCAGGGCGGCGAGGCCGCCGTCGAGGTCGAACCAGGCCCGGCCGCTGCGGCGGACCCAATAGTCTTCGAGGATGAGGGCGCCTTCGATCAGCACCGCGTGAGCCGCCTCGGCCGCCGGTCCGCCGGAGATGGCGTGGATATCCGAGGCCGCGTCGCCGCCAATCAAAGCCTCGTCGGCGGTGCGGCAGGGCCGGTGTTTGACCCCGAGCGCGCTCTCCACCTGATCGACCACCCTTTGAGCCATCCGCCGATAGGCGGTGAGCTTGCCGCCGGCGATGGAAAGGACGCCGGCCGGGCCGGTCCACAGCTCGTCGCGGCGGGAGATGTCGGAAGCCGACTTGCCTTCCTCGCCGACCAGGGGGCGCACCCCGGCCCAGGCCGAGACGACGTCGGCGCGGGTGAGCGGCGGGGTGCGAAAGCGCGCCGCGGCGGCGGCCAGCAGATAGTCGGCGTCCGCGCCGCTGATCGCCGGCCAGGCGCTCGCCTGGGACTCGAAGGTGTCGGTGGTGCCGATATAGGTGACCGCGCCCCGAGGAACGGCGAACACGCCCCGTCGGTCGGCGGCCACCAGGATGATGGTGCGCTCGATGGGCAACGCCTCCCTCGCGACCACCAGATGGATGCCGCGGGTGAGGCGCAGGCGCGGCGCGGCGCCCGCGCGCTCCATCGCCCGCACCGCATCGACCCACGGGCCGGCGGCGTTGACGACGACGCGCGCGGCGAGGCGCGCCCGCCGTTCGGGGGCGCCGGGCAGAGTCTCGGCCACCTCGAGGCCGACCGCGCGATCACCCTCGACGACGATCCCCTCGGCGGCGGCATAGTTCACAACGAGGGCGCCGTGCGCGGCGGCGCTGCGCACATTGGCCAGGGTCAGGCGGGCGTCGTCGGTGAGATATTCAGGATAGACCACCGCGCCGGCCAGATCGTCGGCCGCGACGGCCGGTTCGCGCGCCCGCAGTTCGGCATGCGACCACACCTCGTGCCGCCGGCTCTTGGGGACACCCCCCAGCTTCTCGAACGCCCACAGGCCGGCCCGCAGCTTGGCGATGGCGGCGGCGCTTCTGGCCGGAATGACGAAGGGCGTCCGGCGGGCTAGATGCGGCGCGATCGCCTCGACGATCTTGCGCTCCGAGGCCGCCTCGCGGACCAGGGCGATGTCGCCCTGAGCCAGGTAGCGCAGACCGCCATGGATCATCTTCGACGACCGGCTGCTGGTCCCGGCGGCGAAATCGCGCGCCTCGACCAGGGCCACGGAAAGGCCGCGCATGGCCCCATCCCGCGCCACGCCCGCGCCGGTGATTCCGCCGCCGATCACCGCCAGATCGAAGACGCGCCCCTCCAGGGCGTCGAACAGGGCGTCGCGGTCGCGAAGATCGAGGGCGGTGTTTTTCACGCCGTGAACTCTACCGGCGGAACGGCGGCGGCGTATAGGGTTGTCCGCCCGCCCGCGGCGCGCCGGGCCGCGAGCCAGTCACCGGCTTCACCCTTCCCACGGTCCCAAACAGGCCAGCAAGGAAACGCGCGGTGGGGCGATTCGCGCCAGCGGCTATTCAAGGCGCGTCCGTGTCCGCGCTTGGCGAGCGCCGGGGTTTGCGTCATTCTGCGCTTCTCGCCGCCATTCAGCGTGGGGATTCTCTCGAATGTCCGATCCGCAACCGCCGGGCCATACGCGCCAGCGCGACAAGGCGCTCGCGCGGTGGGACGACGAAGGCGGCGCCGAGCCCGACGGCCCGCAACTGACCGCACCTCCGGGGGCAGGCGCCGCCCCGGCGCCGCCGCCCAGCCCCGCCGAATGGGCGGAGATGCGCACCCGCGTCATCGCCTTGGAAAATCTGGTCATCGCCCTTCTGGCCACCGCCTCGCAGGCGCAACGGCGTCTGGCGCGGGAAATGGCCGACTACATCGCCCCCCGCCCCGGCTTCACCAATCACCGCCTGACCGTCCACGCCGCCCACCGCATGACCGACCTCATCGGCCGCGCCGAGCGTTTCGACGAACAGGGCGAGCGGGAGATTTAGGGTGGCGCCCCAAATCTGAACCGTCAGTCTCCACCCTTCTTCAACACCCCGCCTTTGTGCAAGGCCACATGGTCGGTCTTGTCGCTTTTGATCTCGTACTGCGGCTCGGCGGCGCTGGCGTGGTGGGTGTGGCCTTTGTAGTCGATGTCGCGGGTATGAACCTTGATGATCACGCCGCTGACGTGGCCGGCTTCGGAATTCCAGGTGACGCGATCGCCGATCTCAAAGGCCCTGCTCATGGCGCGCCCATGATCGCCTCGAAGGCTCGTTCGGCTTCCAGCCCGGCCAGATCGCGGTGGAACTGCGCGACCGCGAGGGTCTTGCCGGCCAGGCTGTAGGTCACCGTGGCTTCGGCCTCGAGCGTCCCGTCGATGACGGCGCTGTCAAATTTTTCGGCGTGGCCGATGTAGGCGATGGCCAGATCGTACTGCTCGGTCCAGAAGAAGGGCACGGCTTCGAAGGGCTCGCCGGCGCCCAGGATGTTGCGCGCCGCCGCCTGGCCCAACCGCTCGGCCACCACCCAGTGCTCCACCCGGATGGCCTCGCCGGTCAGGCGGTCGGGCCAGCGGGCGATGTCGCCGGCCGCCCAGACGCCGGGGGCGCTGGTTTGCAGGAACGCATCGACGGTGACGCCGCGGTCGATGGCCAGGCCCGCGGCCTTGGCCAGATCGATGGCCGGGCGCACCCCGACGCCGATAACGACCAGATCGGCCTCCAGGGCCTCGCCCGATTTCAGCGTCACCCGATCGGCGTCGATGGAAATGGCGGTGGTCTCCAGATGGAAGGTGACGCCGTGCTTTTCGTGGACGCCCCGTAAGTAGATTCCGACTTCCTTGCCCAGCACCTTTTCCATCGGCACGGCCTCGGGCGCGACGACGTCCACCGCGACGCCGCGCGCCCGCAGGGAGGCGGCGACTTCCAGGCCGATGAAGCTGGCCCCGATCACCACCACCCTTTTCGCCGCCTTCGCCGCCTGGGCCAGGGCTTCGCCGTCGATCTGCGAGCGCAGATAGTGGACGTGCGGCAGATCGGCGCCAGGCAGGTCCAGGCGAATGGGCGTCGCGCCGGTGGCCAGCAGCAGGGCGCCGTAGGGGTGGCGCGTCCCGTCCTCCATCTCCACCGCGCGGCCGGCCACATCGATCGCCTTGACCCGGGAATCCAGCCGCAGTTCGATGGCGTGCTCAGCGTAGAAGGCGGCCGGGCGCAGGGGATTGGACGCCGCATCGGCCGCGCCCGACAAGAAGCCCTTGGAGAGATTGGGTCGATCGACCGGCCGGGTGACATCGGCGCTCAACATCAACACCCGGCCGCCGAAGCCCTCGCGCCGCAGCATCTCGGCCGCCGCATTGCCCGCCGCCCCTCCGCCGACGATCACCACCGATTCCGGAAGGCTCGGCGCCGACGCCCTGGGCTTGGGGGCGGCCTCGAGTTTCTCCCGCACGAACACCGTCTCGCCGACGCGCTCCACGGCGAAGCAGTCCACCGGGTCGAGGGCGGGCGGTCGAAGCGGCGCGCCGGTGCGCAGGCTGAAGCAGGCGTGGTGCCAGGGGCAGCGCACCGTCTCCCCCACCAGCAGCCCTTCGTTCAGCGGTCCGCCATAGTGGGTGCACACCGCGCCGATGGCGAACACCGTCTCGCCCCGCCGCGCCAGCAGCACCGCCTCGCCGGCGGCGTGGCCCAGCAGCATGGCCCCGTCGGCAAGGTCAGCGAACGGCACGCCCGTGGAAAGATCGGGACCTTCGAGGGGGTTTTCGGAACCGCTCATGGGAGGCGCTCGGTGCGAAGGGAGGGACTTCGAAAACCCCGCGCGCGGCGATCCGTTCCGCCTTCCCCGCCAAGGCGCCGGCGGTCTACAAGACGCCCCATGGCGACCTGGCCCACCCTGCCCCGCCGCGTCCTCCTGCGGCTCGCCGGCGCCGGCCTCGCCGCCGCGCCGCTGCCGGCCCTGGCCCAGAGTGAAGGGGGCGCCATTTCCCCCGCGCCCGCGCCGGCTCCCGAGGCCTGGACCGCCTTCTTCAAGGGCCAGCGCATCTGGGCCTACGCCGATCGCACCAGCCTTCATCCGGGCGAGCCGCTGAACGTCATGGCGGCCGGGGGGCCGGGCGAGCCCGTGCGGCGCGTCCGCCTAGAGGTGTTCCGCATCGGCCCGGCGGAACCGACGCTCGTCTGGACCAGCTTGTTCGCCGACGTCGCCTATCGCGGGGCCACCGCCTCGGCCGCCGCCATCGGCCCCGGCTGGCCGCCGACCTGGCCGGCCCTCGACACCCGCGCCTGGCGCCCCGGCTGCTACAGCTGCGACATCGTCGAGCAGACCACGGCCACCCGCGACGTGCGCGCCTGCCAGTGGATCGTCGCCAACCCGGCGCGATCAGGGACGGTCCTGTGCCGCCTGGGGACCAATACCTACCAGGCCTACAACCCGTGGGGCGGCCACAGCCTCTATCCTAACGGCGGCGACGAGCGCCGCGGCCTGATGGTCTCCTTCGACCGGCCGGCCCCGCCCAGCTTCTTCGAATACGACGCCTTTCTTGTCGCCTGGCTGGAAGGTTTGGCGGCGAGTCTTGGCGGCGTCGATTACGCCGGCAATTTCGATGTCCACGCCGATCCGGCCCTGATGGATAGCTACCGCCTGGTGATAACCGGCGGCCACGACGAATACTGGTCCAAGGAGGAGTTCGACGCCTTCCAGCGCCGCATCTTCGGCCAAGGCCGCAACACCGCCTTTTTCGGCGCCGACGCCGCCTATTGCCAGGTCCGATACGGCGATCTCAACCGCGCGCCGGGCGGCGCCGACCTCGGCCGCCAACTGGTCTGCTACAAGACCGCGTCCGACCCGATCGCCGCCCGCGCCGGCAAGCTCGATCCCTCCCTGCTCATCACCGCCGATTTCAGGCAGGGCGCCCGCCGCCCCGAGACCATGCTGATGGGAAGCGCCTTCCAGAACTGGTTCGACGCCGCCTCGC
This sequence comes from Caulobacterales bacterium, assembly GCA_038225765.1. Taxonomy (GTDB): domain Bacteria; phylum Pseudomonadota; class Alphaproteobacteria; order Caulobacterales; family Caulobacteraceae; genus Acaudatibacter. The sequence goes on from JBBRQW010000004.1 coordinate 28,070, forward strand.
CGGGGCGGCCGGCCTACAAGGTGGCGCGCACCGACCTGCCCATCTTCGCCGGCACCGGCTGGAAAGTGGGCGATGTGGCGGCCGAGGTGGTCGGCTACGAGTGGGACAACCGCGACCCTCTGGGTGACGGCGCCCGCCTGTGGGACGCGGGACGCTCGCGCATCGCCGCCATCGATCCGGCCGGGGTGAGCATCCTCTTCCGCGGCGAGGCTCTCGGCGCCGACGGCAAGCCGGGCGTCGCCGAAGCCACCTGGTTCGCCTCGCCGGCCGGAGCGAAGGTGTTCAACGCCGGTTCGGTTCGCTGGTCGTGGGGCCTGGGCAAGGATGGCTTCGTCCGGCCGGGCTTCCGGAAATTCAACGAGAATCTGGTGCGGTATCTGGCCGGGCGGTGAAGCCGCCTCAAGCCGCCGCGGTCGCGCCGCCGCCGCGCCAGCCCCAGCCGCGCCCGTCCGGGGCCACGCGCCCGCCGGCCGCGATGCGCCGGTCGATGGCCTTGACGATCAGCCGCGCGGACAGGCCGTGCAGGGCCAGCACATCGGCGGCCGCCGGCCCGGCGAAGGGGATGGCGGTGATCAAGGTCCGTCCACCCATCAGGGCGCCGGCGAGGAAAAGGGTGGAGAGCGGCACGCGCGCCCTGGCCCCCTGGGCGAGCAGATAGACCGCCGCCGCGCCGCTGTAGACCTCACCGACGCCGGGAATCCAGCTCAGCACGCCGTCGATGCCCAGGCGAAAGGGACCCAGGCGCAGCAGGCCATCGGAAAGCTTGCCGACCACCGACACGCCGCGACGAATGGCGACCAGGTCGGGTTCACGGAAAAGGGGCATCGCACAACTCCACGGACGGGGGTGGGCCGCGAGGCCGGCCCTTCGCCAGCAGACGTAGGGATCGCGCCGCCCTTTCGCCACCGCCGCCTCCCTCCCATGCCCAGGCGGCGATCGCGGGCGGCGGCGATATGGACCTCGTCGCCCAGGGCCTTACAGTGGCGAAAACGTCGAGGAGCGCGCCCGATGCCCATCGCCCACGTCAACGGCCAGGCCATCGCCTATGAGGACACCGGGGGGGACCGTCCCGCCATCGTCTTCTCGCACGGCCTGATGATGGACCGAACCATGTTCGCCCCGCAGATCGAGGCTTTGAAGGACCGCTGGCGGTGCATCGCCTGGGACGAGCGCGGCCACGGCGGCACGGCGGGAGCGGCCCTGGCGCCCTTCACCTACTACGACTCGGCCGATGACCTGGCCGCCCTGCTCGCGCACCTGGGGATCGCGCGCGCCGTGCTGGCCGGCATGTCGCAGGGCGGGTTCCTCTCCCTGCGTTGCGCCCTCACCCACCCGAAGATTGTCCGCGCCCTGGTGCTCTTGGACACCCAGGCCGGGGTGGAGGACCCCGCGCGCCTGCCGCTCTACCACCAGCTCATGGAGCGGTGGATCGAACACGATCTGCCCAATGACGTCGCCGATTTCGTCGAGGCCACCATCCTGGGTGACGGCTGGTCCGGGGCGCCCGCCTGGCGCGCCAAGTGGAAGCGCATGGCCCCGGCCGACCTTCGCGCCTGCATGGCGACCCTGGGCGAGCGCGACGACATCGCCGCCCGGCTGCCCGAGATCGGGGTCCCGGCCCTGGTCGTCCACGGCGACGCCGACGCCGCCATTTCCCTCGATCTCGCCGAGGCCCTGACCGGCGGCCTGGCCGACGCGCGGCTGGTGGTGGTTAGTGGGGCCGGCCACGCCGCCAACCTCACCCATCCGGCGCCGGTCAACGCGGCGATCGAGGCCTTTTTGGAAGGGCTGGCGCCTTGAGGGGCCAGGGCCGGGGAGAACGGCGATGAGACCGGAAGCCTTCCAGGCCGCCATCCACTCCGACACCCTGCTGGCGGTGGTGGTGGGCGCCGTCCTGGCCACGCTCAGCGGCTTGGCGGCCACCCAGCTCGAGGCCCACCTCAAGCGCCGCGAGCGCCAGCGCGACGCCGCCCTGCTGTTCGGCGAACTGCTCTCCACCCTGCGCATCCTGCTGAACAACGCCGCCGAGACCCGCGGCCGCGGCGATCCCTACGGCCCCATCACCGTGCGCATGCTGCGCGCCGTGCGCCGCGAAATCGACCTCTACGACCGCAACCGCCAGTCCCTCTACGACCTGCGCGACGCCCGCCTGCGGGTCCAGCTCCATTCGCTGATCGTGCGCACCGCCATGCCGCTGGATGGCGTGCTTGACGCCAGCGACGAGCTGGCGCTGGTTGCCGACATCGAAGACCCCGGCCCGCGCCTGGCCGCCCTGCGCGTGGCCCGCGACCGGGGCTTCGACTTCCTGATCGACAATACCAAGGAAATCCCCGCCCTCGTCGCCGCTCTCGCCATCCCCGCCCACCACAACTTTGAGCCCCCCGCCGATGCGATACAGGGGCCAAGGGCGCGGTGAGAGGGGGATGAATTCCAGCGCGCCCTCGCGGCTCGCCGCGCCCGCGTGAAAAAGCATCTCGAAGGGCATTGAAATGCGAGCCCGCGGCCTACACATTAAGCGCCGCCGCGGGCTCATCCCCCCCCCCGTTCTCGCGGCTCAACTAAAAGGCCCGGCGGAGTGATTCGCCGGGCCATCTTTTTTGCCAAGCCGGCGCCTTGGGCAAGGGCGCTTGGCGTCCCCTCGCCAGTTCATCGCCTAATGTGTCAATTTCGACACAGAACGCGAGCGCCGCGCCGTCCGCTAGGCGGTTTTCGCGCTTGCGCTCGCCGAGGGGATCGCGATTGTGCCGTCATCTTGGACGCCCCCTCCCGACGCCTTGCCCGGGCTCTTGGCCCGGATGCGATCGCCGCCTTCCGGCGCGACGGGGCGACGGTGCTGCGCGGGCTATTCTTGGGCGCCGACCTGGCCCTGCTGCGCGAAGGGGTGGAGGAAAATCTGCGCGCCCCAAGCTCGCGCGCCAGGATCGCCAGCGCCCCCGACGATCCTGGGCAATTCTTTGAGGATTTCTGCAATTGGCGGCGCATCGGCGCGCTTGGGCGGTTCGTGACGCGCTCGTCGGCGGCGGCCGCCGCCGGGGCGCTGATGGGGAGCCGGACGGCGCGATTCTATCACGACCATGTGCTGGTCAAGACCTCCGGCACGCGCCAGCGAACGCCCTGGCATCAGGACCAGCCCTATTACAACATCGAGGGCCGGCAGGCCGTCAGCCTGTGGATTCCCATCGACCCAGTCCCCCGGGAATCGACCCTGGAGTTCGTGGCCGGCTCCCACCTGGGCCCCTGGCTCATGCCGCGCGCCTTTCTGGACGATCAGGCCCGGTGGTTCCCGGAGCGCGCCCTGGCCGACCTGCCCGACATCGAGGCCGACCGCGGCGCCTGGCCGATCCTCGGCTGGGCCCTGGAGCCGGGCGACGCGGTGGCCTTCCACATGCTGACCCTGCACGCGGCGGCCGGCGTGGCCCCCGGCCAGACCCGCCGGGTGTTTTCGGCCCGGTTCATCGGCGATGATATCCGCTACGCCCCGCGCCGGTGGGCGACATCGCCGGAATTTCCCGGTCTCGCTCACGAGCTTCCCGCCGGCGCGCCCATGGACCATCCCCTTTTTCCGATCCTGTGGCGGCGGGCTGCCGAAGAGGTGGCGCCTCATACCTCTTGGTTGTAGGCCCCCACCGCCGGATGGCGGGCGAGGCGCGGTTTCACCTCGTCGCGGAACAGGGCGCGCATGTCGTCCTCGGAGGCCGTGCTCTCGACCACCACGACCAGCTCGGGCTTGTTGGACGAGGCGCGGACCAGAAGCCAGGAGCCGTCCTCCAGGGCCACCCGCACGCCATTGACGGTGATCACTTCGGCGATGGCGCGCCCGAGGATTTTCCCGCCGCCCGCGGCCAGGGCCTGGTATTCAGCCACCACTTCATCGACCACGCCGTACTTCACCTCGTCGGCGCAGTGGGGGCTCATGGTCAGCGAGGTGTAGGCCACGGGGAGGGCGCGGCGCAGGTCGCTCAGTTTACGGCCGGGATTGCGGTCCAGCATGGAAAGAATGGCCGCCGCCGCCGTCAGGCCGCAGTCGTAGCCCCGTCCAAGAGGCGCGTTGAAGAAGAAATGCCCCGACTTCTCGAAGCCGGCCAGGGCCCCGATCTCGGCGGTCTTGCGCTTGATGTAGCTGTGGCCGGTCTTCCAATAGACGGTGGTCGCACCATGGGCGGCCAGGATCGGGTCGGTGGCGTAAAGGCCGGTGGATTTCACATCGACCACGAAGCGCGCGCCCGGATGGAGGGGGGCCAGGTCGCGGGCCATCATCAGGCCGATCTTGTCGGCGAAGATCTCCTCGCCCTGGTCGTCCACCACCCCGCAGCGGTCGCCGTCGCCGTCGAAGCCGAGAGCCAGGTCGGCGCCGTGGGCGCGCACCGCCCGCGCCATGTCGTGGAGCATTTCCACATCCTCGGGATTGGGATTGTAGCGCGGAAAGGTCCAGTCCAGATCGCAGTCGAGGGCGATCACCTCGGCCCCCATGCGTTTGAGAGCCTCGGGCGCGAAGGCCCCGGCGGTGCCGTTGCCGCAGGCGCACACCACCTTCAGCGGCCGGGTGAGGGCGCAGCGGGCGGCGGCGTCGGCGATGTAGCGTTCGGCCATGCCCTCGACATGGATGACCGTCCCGCCCTCCCGTTCCTGGCCGCCGCCGGAAAGGACGATCCCCTTCAGCCGGCCGATTTCGTCCGGCCCGAAGGTGAGCGGTGGGCCGGCCCCCATCTTCACCCCGGTCCAGCCGTTCTCGTTGTGGCTGGCGGTGACCATGGCCACGCACGGCGCGTCCAGGTCGAACTGGGCGAAATAGGCGGTGGGCGAGAGGGCCAGGCCGATATCCAGCACCTCGCAGCCGGCCCCGACCAGGCCCAAGGTCAGGGCCTGCTTCACCGACAGGGAATAGGCGCGGTAGTCGTGACCGACGACGATCCGCCGATGGCCGAGTTCACGGATATAGGTTCCCAGCCCCAGCCCGAGCGCCTGGACGCCCAGCAGGTTGATCTCCGAGCCAAGCAGCCAGCGGGCGTCGTATTCGCGAAAGCCGGTCGCCTTGACCAGCGGCGTGGTCTCGTAAGCCAGGGTGTTGGCGATCAGGTCGGGGCGCGGGGTGGGGAGCATGGAAGGTTCACCTCGGCGGCGCGGCGGGGCGCGGTTGTTCCGGCGGGGCGGCCATGGGGTGGCCGAAGGGCGCGGGCGAGCGGCGCCCCTGCCCCTGCGGCCAGACCAAGGCCAGCCCGATCATGGCGAGGGCCGCGAGAGACAGAAAGGTCAGGGCGAAGCGGTCGCGCATGGCGCCGGGCTATAGCCGCGCGCGAGGCCGGACGCCATCGCCCACGCTTGACGGTCCCGCGGCTTGGCCCTAGCCCGCCGGGCATTCGCGCAAGGAATCTCCATGCCCACCCTCGTCCTGCTTCGCCACGGCCAGAGCCAATGGAACCTGGAACACCGGTTCACCGGCTGGGTGGACGTGGATCTGACCGCCGAAGGGGAGGCGGAGGCGGTGTCGGCCGGCGAGACGATCGCGGCGGAGGCTATCGCCTTCGACCGCGCCTACGCCTCGGTGCTGAAGCGGGCCATCCGCACCGCCTGCCTGACCCTGGGGGCCGCCGACCAGTTGTGGATTCCGTTGCTCAAGGATTGGCGGCTGAACGAGCGCCACTACGGCACCCTGACCGGCCTCAGCAAGATCAAGACCGCCGAGGTCCACGGCGAGGCCCAGGTAAGGCTCTGGCGGCGGTCCTACGACGTGGCCCCGCCACCGCTGGCCCCTGGCGGCCCGTTCGATTTCGCCGCCGATCGGCGCTACGCCGCCATCACCCCGCCGGTGACCGAAAGCCTGAAGACCACGCTGGCGCGGGTGATTCCCTATTGGCGCCGCGAGATCGCGCCGCGCCTGGCGGCCGGCGAAACCGTCCTCATCGTCGCCCATGGCAATTCCCTGCGCGCCATCGTCAAGCACCTGTTCGCTGTCGGCGAGGCGGCCATCGTCGAGGTGGAGATCCCCACCGGCAATCCGCTGCTCATCGAGCTTTCCGCCGACTTGAAGCCGCGCGCCTCGCGCTATCTGGATGCGGCCCGGGCGCAGGCCCTGCCGCCGTCGCCGTGAACCGGGCCGCCGACGAGGCGTTCATGCGCCGCGCCGTCGCCCTGGCGCGCGCGGCGGCGGGAACCACGGCGCCCAACCCGCCGGTCGGCTGCGTCATCGCGGGGGCCGGGCGGATCGTCGGCGAAGGGGCCACCGGCGCCGCCGGCCGGCCGCACGCCGAGGAACGGGCCCTCGCCGCCGCTGGCGAGAAGGCCCGCGGCGCGACCGCCTATGTGACCCTGGAGCCCTGCGGCGCGCGTTCTTCCGGCGCGGCGTCGTGCGCCGATCGGCTGGTGGCGGCGGGCATCGCGCGGGTGATTTATGGCTCCGGCAACCCCGACGCCCGCTCGGCCGGCCGGGGCCCGGAGCGGCTCCGGGCCGGCGGCGTCGCCGTCGAAGCCGAATTCCTGGCGGCCGAGACCGAAGCTCTTTACATCGACTTCATCCGCGCTCTCAAGGAGGCGAAGGCCACCGGGCCGGGGCTGGAGGATGTTCGCTTGCCTAGGCGGCCGGGCCGGGTTAGGGCGGCGGACCATCGTACAACTCCAAGGGGATCACCGTTCATGGCTACGCTGCAGGAAGTCACCGACCGCATTCGCACGGCCGTGGGCGCCGATTCCGGCCTCGGCAAGACGTTGAAGTTCAACCTGAAAGGCGAGGGCTTTGTCTTCATCGACGGCGGAACGGTCAGCAACGAGGACAAGCCGGCCGACCTGACCATGACCATCGCCCTGAATGATCTGGTGGCCATGGGCGAGGGCAAGCTCGACGCCATGACCGCCGTGATGACCGGCAAGCTGCAGCTCTCCGACATGGGCCTGGCCATGGGCCTGCAAAGCAAGATGCAGGCGCTGTTCGCCAAGATGGGCTGAGCGCCGCTTGGCGACCTGCGCGCCGCTCGTCGCCACGCCGGCGGCGCCGATTCCGGCCGGCGGTTCGGCGGAGTGGTTCATTGGGGCCGGCGGGGCGCGGCTGAGGGCGGCTCTGTTCCCGCCCCGCGGGCGGGCGCGCGGCTCGGTGGTGGTGAGTCCCGGCCGCACCGAGCCGATCGAGAAGTATTTCGAGGTGGTCGAGATCCTGACCGGACGCGGATTCGCCGTCCTGGTCCACGACTGGCGCGGCCAGGGCCTGTCGCACCGGATGCTCGCCGACCGCTCCCTGGGCCATGCCGCCGGCCACGCCGATTTCCTCGCCGACTATGGCGCCCTCCTCGCCGCCTTCGAGGCGCGGCTTGCCAGGCCGTGGATCGCCCTTGGCCATTCCATGGGCGGCTGCCTGACCCTGCTGGCCCTGGCCGAGGGCGAGCGGCGGTTCGCCGGCGCCATCCTCTCGGCCCCGATGCTGGGCCTCCTCACCGGCGCGACGCCCCGTCCGGTCGGACGGGCCCTGGCGGCGGTCTTGACCGGGTTGGGGCGCGGCGGAACGGCGATCCAGCGCCCGGCGGCGGTCGAAGCGGCCTTCGAGGTCAACATTCTCACCCACGACCGCGCCCGCTACGCGCGCAACCTGGCTCAGGTCGCGGCCTGCCCGGATCTGGCCTTGGGCGGCCCGACCTGGGGCTGGCTCGACTTCGCCTTCTCCGCCGTGGGGGCGCTGGAGCACGGAAGCGGAGTGACCCGCATCGCCATCCCCCTGACCGTGGTCGCCGCCGGCGAGGACCGGCTGGTGGACAACGCGGGGTTGAGGCGGGTGACCGCCCGCGTCCTGGGCGCCCGCTACGTCGAGATACCTGGCGCCTTCCACGAAATCCTGCAGGAAACCGACGCCCTTCAGGCGGTTTTCTGGCGCGAGTTCGACACCCTCGCCGACCGCCTCGCGCCGGCCGGTTAGGGGTCATTTCGCCGCCGGCGCGAGGACGCTCAGGGCTTCGGCGAGAAGAGCGCGGTCGCCGGCGATGGCCACCTGGCCGCCATTTGCGCCCAGCGTCTCGCCGCGCCAGTCGGTGACCAGGCCCCCGGCTCCGGCGACGACCGGGATGGCGGCCTCGATGTCCCAGCACTTGAGGCCCGCCTCCACCACAAGGTCCACCGTGCCGGCGGCGACCATGGCGTAGGCATAGGCGTCGCAACCCAGGCGGTTGAGGCGGGCGAGGCCGCGCAAGGCCCGCCAAGCGGTCATCTCGCTCCGATCGAAGCAGCCATGAGGATCGGTGGTGGCGATGAGCGCCCGAGCGAGCGGAACGCGTCTTCGCACCGTGAGTGGCCGCGCCGCGCCGCGGCTCATCAGGCGCGATCCCTTGGCCGAGCCGATGAAGAGTTCACCGAGATAGGGCTGGCCGATCGAGCCCAGCACCGGCTCGCCCCGATGCCTCAGGCCGATCAAGGTCGTCCACACCGGCAGGCCGGCGATGAAGGCGCGGGTGCCATCGATGGGGTCGAGCACCCACACGAACTCCGCGTCGGGGCGATCCTCGCCATACTCCTCGCCGATCACGCCATGGCTTGGATGACGTTCGCCGATCAGGGCGCGGATGACGGCTTCGGCGCCCTTGTCGGCGGCGGTGACCGGATCGAAGGCGCCGGGCCCGCCCTTGTCCTTGAGGCCGTGGTCGGCGCGGAACAGGGGCAGGATCACCTCGGCCGAAGCGCGGTTCAGCTCGACCAAAAAGGCGTCGAGGGGTTCGAGATCGGGAGATGCGCGCATGGCCCAGCCTTAGCCCAGTCCCAAGGGTGCGAGAAGCGTCGCCGCCGCCGCGTTGCGTCGCCGGCCCTGGCCGGCCTATTGGAGCCATGGCCAAGGCCCGTTCGGCGTTTTTGCAGGATCTGGCGTGGCGGCTGGAAGCAGTGGGCTACGACCTGTTCACGGCGGCGGTTCGCGCCTTGCCGGTGGATACCGCTTCCGCCCTGGGGGGCGGTTTGTTCAGGGCTCTGGGCCCATTGACCGGCGCGCACCGCACGGCCGATCTGAGCCTGCGCCTGGCATTTCCCGATATGGCGTCCCCGGAGCGCCGGCGCCTGCTCGCCGCCCAGTGGGATAATTTCGGGCGCTATGTGGCCGAGTTCCCGCTGCTCGACCGGCTCGGCCTTCGGAGCGGGCGGGTGGAGATGGTCAACGGCGAGCGCCTGGCCGAGATCGCCGCCTCCGGCCGTCCGGTGGTCTTCATCTCCGGGCACTTCTCCAATCTCGAGGTCATGCCGGCGGCGATCGTGGGGGCGGGCGTCGCATGCGACATGACCTACCGCGCCGCCAACAATCCTTATGTCGACGCGCGCATCAAGAAGAACCGCTTCGGCTATGGGGTGAGGATGTTCGCCCCCAAGGGCGGCGAGGGCGCGCGCGCGCTGCTGGTCGCCATGGCGGGCGGGCGATCAGTGGCCATGATGAACGACCAGAAGTACGATGGGGGTGTCGCCGGGCTGTTCTTCGGCCGCCCGGTCCACACCAACCCCGCCGCCGCGCGCCTGGCCTTGAAGTTCGGGTGTGTGCTTCAGCCGATGTCCATCCAGCGCCGATGCGGCGCGCGATTCCGCTGCGTCGTGCACGATCCGATCGTGGTCGCCGATACCGGTGATCGCGCCCATGACATCGAGGCGGGGGTGGCGGCCATCAACGCCTTCATCGAGGCGCGGGTGCGTGAACGGCCGGGCGAATGGTGGTGGCTTCACCGCCGCTGGCCGGCCGAGGCCTACGCGGAAATGGCCGGGGGCGGCGACGACTTCAGGGGGCGACCTTGGATCGGCCCTGACGGGGCACGGAGTCTATCATCCTCTGAAGATTGACCAGGGTGTCGAGGACCGCGCGCATGCGGGCGATTTTCCTGGCCGCCTCGGCCTGCGTGAGCCGCCCCGCCGCGATCTGCTTGGGGTAGCTATGTTCACGAAGCGCGACTTCGCGGGTGACACAATCGATCTGTTCCGAGAGCGAGAAGCCGGCGATCGACTTGGCGCGCGACGAAGGGTCGGCGCGAGGTTCCTTCCGCCGTTGGGCGGGCGGTGGCGCGATGTCGTCCAGCACTTCGGATAATGGCCGGCTCCAACCGTAAGGATCCGCGGGGCGCTCGACGCGCCGTATTCTTCGGGGAGGATCGGGCCGGTCCATGTGGTCATCACTATAGGGACCAACCGATGGCCGCAACGGCGCGCCTTTGTCCGCGCGACGAGGGGCGGAGCTTGGCTCATGTGGCGCCGCCGTGATGGTCAAGCCGCTTGGCCGAAGGCGCCAAGGGAAACGGCTTCAGGGTCTCGGCTTTCGGGCGCCGCTCTTGCCGGATTTGGGCGCGGCGGGACGCGCGCCAGAAGACTTGAGGCGTGACTTCGGCTTGGCCCAACCGGGTTTGTAGGATTTGCGGGCGGCCGCCGCTTCCCGCGCGCCATCGGTGGACACAGTCTTGCGCGTAGGCGGACGCCGGGGCGACCGCTCCGGCGCGACCGTCCTGAACTGAACGTTGTCTCCCTTTGGCGTATTGCCAGGCGCGATGAGATGGCCGAGCTCGTCGCGGATCGCCCGCGGGCCGACCTCCTCCACCGCGCCTGGGCCGAGGGTTCCCAGGGCGAAGGGTCCATAGGCGACGCGGATGAGGCGGTTGACGTTCAGGCCCAGGGCTTCGAGCACCCGCCGCACCTCGCGGTTCTTGCCCTCGGCGAGGGTCAGGGTGATCCACAGATTGGCGCCCGTCGGGCCGTCCCTGGCCGTATCGAGGCTGGCGTCGATGGCTCCGTAGCGTACACCCTCGACGGTGATTCCGTCCTTGAGGCGGTCCAGTCGCGCCTGATCGATGCGCCCCCTTGCCCGAGCGCGGTAGCGGCGCGGCCAGCCGTTCGACGGCAGTTCCAGGGCCCGCGCCAAGCCGCCGTCGTTGGTGAGCAGGAGCAGGCCCTCCGAGGTGATGTCCAGCCGGCCCACGGAAATCAGCCGGGGCAGGCCGGGCGGCAGGGCGTGAAAGACCGTGGGACGGCCCTTGGGATCGCTATGGGTGGTCACCAGGCCGACCGGCTTGTGGTAGCGGAAGAGGCGCGCCGGTTCGGCCGCGCTCACCACCGCGCCATCGACGGTGAGAATATCTCCGGGCCCCACCTTGACCGCCGGCGTCGTCAGCACGGCGCCGTTGAGCGCCACCCGGCCCGCCTCGATCAGGCGCTCGATCTCTCGGCGCGAGGCGACCCCGGCTCGCGCCAGCGCCTTGGCTACTCGCTCACCGCCGCCCCACGGCAGGGCTTGACCCCCGCCGGGCGGCCCGCTTGGGTGATGGGAATGTCCGACCATGACCTTCCCACCATGCGCATCGCCCTGGAAGAGGCGCAAGCGGCCGCGCTGCGGGGCGAGACGCCGGTGGGCGCGGTGGTGATCGACCCAGCCACCGGCGAAATCGTCGCCCGCGCCGCCAACGCGCCGATCGCTGGCCACGACCCCACCGCGCACGCCGAGATACTCGCCCTCCGCGCGGCGGCAAGGGCGCGCGGCAACTACCGCCTGACCGGCCTCACCCTCGTCGTCACCCTGGAGCCCTGCGCCATGTGCGCCGGCGCGATCAGCCATGCGCGCATCGGACGGCTGGTGTTCGGCGCGGCGGACCCCAAGGGCGGCGCCGTGATCCACGGCCCGCGCTTCTTCGACCAACCGACCTGCCACTGGCGCCCGGAGGTGGAAGGCGGGGTGCTGGCGGAAGAGAGCGCTGACCTATTGTCGCGCTTTTTCCAGGTCCGACGCTTAAAAAGTTGACATAGTTTAAAAACTATGTATACCGTTCCCGAACGGGAGCATCGGGAAATGTCGAAATATGAGCCATTCAAGAAATTTCTCGCGCGGCGGGCGGAAACAGAATTGCCGATGTCGTTCGAAGATGTCGAGCGAACCCTAGGTTTCACCCTCCCCAAGTCGGCTCGTGAATATCCGCCATGGTGGTCCAACGATACTGGTGGCGGACATGTTCAAGCCCGGGCGTGGCTGGATGTGGGTTGGCGGACTGCGAAAGTCGATATTCGGCGCGAACGAGTGATGTTCGTCCGAACCGACGCGGATCCCAAACCCTCAAGTCGCGGCACGCCGGGCGCCGACCGGAATCTCGTTGCCGTCAATCTCAGCGCGCTTACGCCCGCGGGTTCAAAACTGCTTGGCGACTACGCCCGCGAGGCGAACGGAGACATGGCGGTTGCCTTGGCGAGAGCCGTACACGAGGCGGCCATCGCGCGGCGGGGGCGGCTGGTTCGCCAATGGGTGGCAAGTGCGCCTCGGGTTCCGCCCGGCGAACCGGACAGCGCCGCCCTCATTCGCGAAGATCGCGATGCCCGGTAGTTTCGTGATCGACGCCTCGGTCGCTGCCAAGCTTCACTTCGTCGAGGATGGGTCCGATCGGGCCATGACGCTTGCCGAAAACGCGGATCGTCTCGTGGCGCCGGACCTTTTGTTCATCGAGATGGCGAGCATCGCCGCTAAGAACGTGCGGCGAGGAACGGCCTCGCGGGAGCGGGCACATCTCGCGGTCATGGGCGTGACGGATTTGCTCGACTCGGCAGTTCCGCTCTCAGAACTGGCGCTGCGGGGATTCGAATTGGCCGCCGCGCACGGATTCTCCGCGTATGACGGCGCCTATCTCGCCCTGGCGGAGGCGGAGGGTATCGAGTTGGTGACAGCCGACGAGATACTCGTTCGACGCGCGCGCGAGGCCAATCTTTCGCATCTGGTGCGCCCACTCGCATAGGGCGCGCCAACCGCCCCTTGCCCGCTGCGCCTTCCCGTGCGACAAGGATTCAAACAACCGTTTGAACCGAAAGGGCCGCCGCCATGGATTTCGACTATTCCCCGCGCCAGAGCGAACTGATGCGCCGCGTCTCCGACTTCATGGACGAGCACATCTATCCGGCCGTGCCGATCTATGAGGAACAGGCCCAGGCCGGCGAGCGGTGGAAGGTCATCCCCATCGTCGAGGACCTGAAGGCCAGGGCGCGGAAGACCGGGCTGTGGAACATGTTCATGCCGCCGCACTCGGGCGTGCCGCCCCTGGAGGACACCTTCCAGTTCGAGGGAATCCAGCTCCCCAACCTGGAATACGCCCCGATCTGCGAGATGTTCGGGCGGGTGGGCTTCGCCTCGGAGGTGTTCAACTGCTCGGCCCCCGACACCGGCAACATGGAGGTCATCAACCGCTTCGGCACCCTCGAGCAGAAGGAGCGCTGGCTGCGACCGCTGATGAACGGCGAGATCCGCTCGGCCTTTCTGATGACCGAGCCGGCCGTCGCCTCCTCGGACGCCACCAATATCGAGACGCGCATCGACCGCGACGGCGACGACTATGTGCTCAACGGCCGCAAGTGGTGGTCCTCGGGCGTCGGCGATCCGCGCTGCAAGGTGGCCATCGTCATGGGCAAGACCAACCCCAACGCCGCCCCGCACCAGCAACAGTCGCAGGTCCTGGTGCCGCTCGATGCGCCGGGCGTGAAGGTGCTGCGGATGCTCCCCGTGTTCGGCTACGACGACGCCCCGCACGGCCACGCCGAAGTCCTCCTCGAGGACGTCCGGGTGCCGGTGGAGGACAGCCTGATCCTCGGCGATGGCCGCGGCTTCGAGATCTCCCAGGCGCGGCTCGGCCCGGGCCGCATCCACCACTGCATGCGCACCATCGGGGTGGCGGAAGTGGCGCTGGAGAAGATGTGCCGGCGGCTGATGAGCCGCAAGGCGTTCGGCAAATACGTCTCGGAGCATTCGGTGTGGGAGCAGCGGGTGGCGGCGGCCCGCACCGACATCGAGATGAACCGCCTGCTTTGCCTGAAAGCCGCCGACATGATGGACAAGGCCGGCAACAAGACCGCCCGCCTGGAAATCTCCATGATCAAGGTCTCGGCCCCCAACATGGCCCTCAAGATCATCGACGACGCCATCCAGGCCCACGGCGGGGCCGGGGTGACCAGCGATTTCGGCCTCGCCCGCGCCTACGCCAGCCAGCGCACCCTGCGCCTGGCCGACGGCCCCGACGAAGTCCACAACCGCACCATCGCCCGCATGGAGTTCGCCAAATACGGCGACCTGCACGCCAGGATCAGGGCCGAGCGGGACGCCGAGCGAATGCCGGTGGGGTCGCGGTAAGGATCGCGGTCGGGGTCTTGCGCGCCCGTGCCAGTAGGCCCACCGGCTGGAATTGAACACGTCCGACGCCGATGGCGGTATCGGCGTCAGTGTCATGCGGATGCGAAATGGAGTCCAGAATGACCTATTCAACCTCGGCCGCCGGACGCGGCGCCGGCCCCAGATTGCCCCGCCGGCTCGCTTCCGTAGGGCTGGTGGCCGCTGTTTTTGGTGGTGGCCTCGCGGGCTCCGCCATCGCCGCCTCGACCCAGGACGCCGCCGCGCCGGCGACCAAGGCGGCCGTTCCCACGGGCGCCGAGCTTCCAATGATGGTGGCCAACTTGATCGGCAAGCTGGATCAAGCAGGCGCCACCCCCGAGCAGAAGAACAGGATCGTCGGGATCCTGGCCAGGAGCGTCCTGCCCATGGTTGGGGCCGGCGGGGCCGCCGCCGAGCTCCAGCAGAGCTTTGCAACCCTTAAGGTCATATTGACGGCGCCGACCGTCGATCGCGGCGCCCTCGAGCGGCTGAGAACGGCCGACCTAGCCCGGCTCGACGAGTTCACCAAAACTCTCTTTGAGGCCATGGCGGAAGCCGCCGAGGTCCTCACGCCAGCCCAGCGTGCGAAATTCGCCGCAACGTCGGCCACTCCGTCCAAGCCATGATCGACTACCAGAGCGGTGGGCGGCCAAGTTGATGGGCCTGCGCAACGACCTCCGTTCTGGCCTCACGCCGGCGCGTGGCACACCGCCTCGATGTTGTGGCCGTCGGGGTCGAGGACGAAGGCGCCGTAATAGTTGGGATGATAATGGGGGCGCAGGCCCGGCGCGCCGTTGTCGCGACCGCCGGCGGCCAGGGCGGTTTGGTGAAAGGCGTCCACCGTGGCCCGGTCGGGGGCCGTGAAGGCGACATGGGCGCCGCCGGTTGGCCTCTCGCCGCCGCCGATCCAGAAATAGGGACGGCCGTCGGAGCCGAAGCCGTGATAGGCCTGGGTTCCGGTCTCCTGGGCGGACACCGACCAAACGGCGCTGATCCCCAGGGGCGCCAGGGCGACGTCATAGAAGGCCTTGGCGCGCGCCACGTCGCCGACGGTGAGGCTGATGTGGTCGAGCATGAAGCCTCCTTTTCAGGCGACCCGGCGCGGGGCGGCGGCCAGGACCCGCTCGGTCTCGTCGATATAGCGCCGGGTGATCGGCAGGGCGTCGACGCGCTTGGTGAGCTGGAGCTGGAAGTTCATGTGGCCGCCGTAGCGGAAGCCCATCTCGGCGCCGCACAGGTAGTATTCCCACATCCGGCAAAACCGGTCGTCGTAGAGACCGTCGATCCGGCTTCGATTGGCCAGGAACCGCCGGCGCCAAAGGTCCAGGGTGTAGGCGTAGTGCAGGCGCAGGATCTCGAGGTCGGCGACCCACAGGCCGGCCCGCTCCACCGCCGGCAGAACTTCGGAGAGGGCAGGGATATAGCCGCCGGGAAAGATGTATTTGGCGGTGAAGGGATCGGTGGTGCTGGGCCCTTCCGACCGGCCGATGGAGTGGATCACCGCCACCCCGTCGTCGGCGAGCAGGTGGGCGATCTGGTCGAAAAAAGCCTGGTAGTTAGGCCGCCCCACATGTTCGAACATGCCCACCGAGACGATCCGGTCGTAGGGTCCGGCGACATCGCGGTAGTCGGTCAGCGAGAACTGAACCCGGCCGGCCAGGCCGGCCGCCTCGGCCCGGGATCTGGCCTGCGCCAGCTGTTCGGTGGAGAGGGTGACGCCGTCCACCTTCACCGCGCTCCAGGATGCCAGCGAGAGGGCCAGCCCTCCCCAGCCGCAGCCGATGTCGAGGATGCGCTGGCCTTCGGCCAGGCAAAGCTTGGCGGCGATGTGGCGCTTCTTGGCGGCCTGCGCCTCCTCCAGGCTCGCGTCGGGACGCTGAAAATAGGCGCAGGAATACTGCATGTCCTCGTCCAAAAACGAGCGGTAGAGTTCGAGCGACAAGTCGTAATGGTGGGCGACGTTGCGGCGGGCGCTTTTGCGCTCGTTGCGCTCGCGCATGAGCTTGATCCACCCCCGCTTCAGGCGCCCCGGGCGCGGGCCGCCCAGGCGGTGAGCGGTGTTGCGGGAGGCCAGGTCCACCAGATCGTGGATCGTGCCGCGCTCCAGCACCAGCTTGCCGTTCATATAGGCTTCGCCGACTCCCAGCGATGGCCGGGCGACGATGCGGGCGATGGTGAGGCGGTCGGCGATGGCTACCGCCACCTCGGCGGACGAGCCGTCGCCGACCACGATCCGCCGTCCTCCCGGCAGGCGCACCTCCAGCGCTCCGCGGCGAAACATGTCGTTGAGGAAGGCTTCGATGTTCAACGCGAGCGTCCCCTCGGCCGGCTTCTCAGGGAGGTTCCGACCGTCCACGAGCAACCTCTAGCCCCCTTTTTGCCGACGCCACCTTGACTCGCAAGGGCCGCGACACCAATTTGCCAGCGTTGGCACTCAACGCGCTCGGCTGCTAACGGCCGGTTCGCCGCCGACATGCAGCTTCATCAAGTCTAGGAACACGGAGAGAAGATTCATGGCGTTTCGTCCGCTTGGCGACCGCGTCCTCGTCCGCCGCGTCGAGGAAGAAGAAAAAACCAAAGGGGGCATCATCATCCCCGACACCGCGAAGGAAAAGCCCCAGGAAGGCAAGGTCATGGCCGTCGGTCCCGGCGCCCGCGACGATTCCGGCAAGGTGCATTCCCTCGACCTGAAGGCCGGCGATCGCATTCTGTTCGGCAAATGGTCGGGCAGCGAAATCAAACTCGAAGGCGAAGATCTCCTGATCATGAAGGAGAGCGACGTCCTGGGTGTCCTGGACTAGTCCCGGCCCCGCCCGCCTTCACCCCCTCCCCCATTTCGAAAGAGAGAGCCTAAAAACATGGCTGCCAAAGAAGTCTATTTCTCCACCGACGCGCGCGACCGCATGTTGCGCGGCGTCAACGTTCTGGCCAACGCGGTCAAGATCACCCTCGGCCCCAAGGGCCGCAACGTGGTGATCGAAAAATCCTTCGGCGCGCCGCGCTCCACCAAGGACGGCGTCACCGTCGCCAAGGAGATCGAACTTTCCGACAAGTTCGAGAACCTCGGCGCGCAATTGATCCGCGAAGTCGCCTCCAAGACCAACGACAAGGCGGGCGACGGCACCACCACGGCGACCATCCTGGCTCAGGCCATCGTGGTCGAGGGCACCAAGTCGGTGGCCGCCGGCATGAACCCGATGGATCTTCGCCGCGGCGTCGACAAGGCGGTGGCCAAGGTGGTCGAACACATCAAGTCGACTTCCAAGAAGGTCACCACCAATCAGGAAATCGCCCAGGTCGGTTCGATCAGCGCCAACGGCGACAAGGAAATCGGCGACATGATCGCCAGGGCCATGGAAAAGGTCGGCAACGAGGGCGTCATCACGGTGGAAGAGGCCAAGAGCCTGGAAACCGAACTCGATGTCGTCGAAGGCATGCAGTTCGACCGCGGCTATCTGTCGCCCTACTTCATCACCAACGCCGACAAGATGGAGGCGGTGCTCGAAGATCCGCTGATCCTGCTGCACGAGAAGAAGCTCTCTTCGCTGCAGGCCCTGCTGCCGGTGCTCGAAGCGGTGGTTCAGTCGACCCGTCCGCTGCTCATCGTGGCCGAGGACATCGAAGGCGAGGCCCTGGCCACCCTGGTGGTCAACAAACTGCGCGGCGGATTGCGCGTGGCCGCCGTTAAGGCTCCGGGCTTCGGCGATCGCCGCAAGGCCATGCTGGAAGACATCGCCGTCCTGACCGGCGGCCAGCTGATCAGCGAAGACCTCGGCATCAAGCTCGAGAACGTCACCGTCGAAATGCTCGGCAAGGCCAAGAAGGTCACCATCACCAAGGACGACACCACGATCGTCGATGGCGGCGGCGTCAAAGCCGACATCGAAGGGCGCATCGCCCAGATCAAGCGTCAGATCGAGGACACCACGAGCGACTACGACAAGGAAAAGCTGCAGGAGCGCCTGGCCAAGCTGGCCGGCGGGGTGGCGGTGGTTCGGGTCGGCGGCTCGACCGAGGTGGAAGTGAAGGAAAAGAAGGACCGCGTCGATGACGCCCTCAACGCCACGCGCGCGGCGGTCGAGGAAGGCATCGTCGCCGGCGGCGGCGTCTGCCTGCTCAAGGGCGTCAAGGCGCTGGAAGGCCTGAAGGGCGAAAACCCCGATCAGGACGCCGGCATCGCCATCGTGAGGCGGGCCCTGCAGGCTCCGATCCGTCAGATCGCCGAGAACGCCGGCGTGGAAGGCTCGATCGTGGTCGGCAAGGTGATGGATAACGCCAGCGCCACCTTCGGCTTCGACGCTCAGAAGGAGGAGTATTGCGATCTCATCGCGGCCGGCATCATCGACCCGGCCAAGGTGGTTCGCACCGCCCTGCAGGACGCGGCCTCGGTCGCCGGCCTGATGATCACCACCGAAGCGGCCATCGTCGAGGCTCCCAAGAAGAGCAGCGGCGGCGGCGCCGGCGGCGGCATGGGCGGCGGCGGCATGGGCGGCATGGGCGACATGGACTTCTAAGTCCGACCCTTAACGTCTGATATCAGGAAGGGCGGGGCCGCGAGGCTCCGCCCTTTTTCGTGGGCGGTTCTACCGCCGCCGATCGAGGCCGGCCCTTCCGATCAGGCCGCTGGCGAGCCAGCTGGTCAGGCTGATCACGATGGCGGTGAGGATGAGGCGCCACAGGCCGTGGATGTGGACGCCGTGCAGGAACACCGTCACCAGGGCGACCATCAAGCCATTCACTACCAGCAGAAACAGCCCCAGGGTCAGAATGGTGAGCGGGAAGGTCAGGATGATGAGGATCGGCCGCACCAGGGCGTTGACCACGCCCAGCAGGACCCCGGCGGCCAGCAAGCTGCCCAGGCTGTCGATCGTGACGCCGTGCGGCATCAGCTTGGAGGCGACCCAGAAGCCCAGGGCGGTCGCCAGGGCGTGGAGGATGAAACGGACCAACAAGGAAGACCCCTTCGGTTGCGATGTAGCCCTACTCTAGCGAGCATCCGGGCCGAGGGAAGCGTTGTCGCGCCTTTACGTTGACGCCAGCGTAAGGTCCGACTAACCTCGACGCCAAGGGATGGAAATCCCGGGGGCGACAGAGGAGACCAATCATGCTCGGCGAGCTACGGCGCCCCGAACGCACCTTCACCATCCGCCAGCTTTGCCTGGAGTTCAAATGCACGCCGCGGGCGCTGCGTTTCTACGAGGACAAGGGCCTGCTCGCGCCGGCCCGCCAGGGCCTCAACCGGGTCTATTCCTATAAGGACCGAGCCCGCCTGCAACTCATCCTGCGCGGCAAACGGGTCGATCTGTCGCTGGCCGAGATCCGCGAAATCCTCCAGCTCTACGACAAGGGCGACGGCGGGGCGGCCCAGAACGCCAAGGCCCTGCGCAAATTCCGCGAGCGCCTGGTGGCCCTGGAGCGCAAGCGCGAGGACATCGGCCACGCCATCGACGAACTCACCGGCGCCTGTGCGAAGCTGGAGGAAAAACTGGCCGCGTCACGCCCCGATCTTCTGCCCAGCGCCGAGGAATACGACAAGCTGGTGCGCGCCCGCGTCGATGGTCACCACGACACGCTCGGGGCCCGATAGCGCCCAGCCCACTCCAAGAAGGTCCGCCATGGCCTATGAACCGCCGGTGCGCGAGCACCTCTTCGTCCTGCGTGACGTCCTCGACATCGGGCAGTACGGAAACCTGCCCGCCTTCGCCGAGGCGCCCCTCGATGTGATCGAACAGATTCTGGATGAGGCGGGGCGGTTTTCCACGGAAGTCCTGGCCCCGTTGAACCGCGTCGGCGACGAGGAAGGGTGCGCTTGGCATCCGGGCGGCGCCGTCACCACGCCGACCGGTTTCAAGGCGGCCTACGGCGACCTCGTCGCGGGCGGCTGGCCGGCCCTGGGCGCGGCGGCCGGGTTCGGCGGCCAGGGCCTGCCCTCGGTGGTCGGCGTGGCGTTCAGCGAAATGAGCTCGTCGGCCAACATGGCCTTTTCCATGTATCCGGGCCTGACCCACGGCGCCTATTCGGCCATCGTCAACGGTGGCTCGGACGCCCAGAAATCGCTCTACCTTCCCAAGCTGACGTCGGGCGAATGGGCCGGCACCATGAATCTCACCGAGCCCCAATGCGGCACCGACCTGGGCCTGCTGCGGACCAAGGCGGTTCCGGCCGGCGACGGCGCCTACCAGATCAGCGGCGAGAAGATCTGGATTTCCGGCGGCGAGCAGGATCTGACCGACAACATCGTCCATCTGGTCCTGGCGCGTATAGAAGGCGCGCCGGCCGGGGTGCGCGGCATCAGCCTGTTCATCGTGCCCAAAATCATTCCGACCGCGGACGGAAGCCTGGGCGCGCGCAACGCCGTCGCCTGCATTGGCCTAGAAGAGAAGATGGGCATCCACGGCAACGCCACCTGCGTCATGGCCTACGAGGCGGCGGCCGGCTGGCTGGTGGGCGAGGAGAACCGGGGCCTCGCCCTGATGTTCGTGATGATGAACGAGGCGCGCCTGGGCGTCGGCCTGCAGGGCCTGGCCCAGGGCGAGGCGGCCTATCAGGCGGCGGCAGTGTTCGCCCGCGAGCGCCTGCAGGGCCGCTCGCTCACCGGGCCGAAGAACGCCGACGGTCCGGCCGACCCGATCCTCGTCCATCCGGACGTGCGCCGGATGCTGATGGACGCCCGCGCCGTCCTCGAAGGGGGCCGCGCGCTGCTGCTATGGACGGCGCTCAGGGGCGACCTCGCCCGTCAGCACCCGGACGAAGCGGTGCGGCAGGCGAGCGAAGACACCATGGGCCTCCTGACCCCGGTGCTGAAGGCCTATCTCACCGACCGCGGCTTCGCCATCTGTTCGGACGCCATGCAGGTGCACGGCGGGGCCGGCTACACCGAACACTTCCCGGTCAGCCAGTACCTGCGCGACGCCCGCATCGCCCTGATCTACGAGGGCGCGAACGGCATCCAGGCCCTCGACCTGGTCGGCCGCAAGCTGGCGGCCAAGGGCGGGCGGGCGGTGATGGCCTTCTTCGCCGAGATCGACGCCTTCACCGAGGCGCATACGGACGATACCGCGCTCGCGCCGTTCGTCCAGGCCCTGGCCGCCGTCAGGGCGCAGCTGCAGGAGGCGACCATGTGGTTGATGGAGAACGGGCTGGCCAACCCCGACAACGCCGGCGCGGCGTCCACGGACTATCTGCATCTCTTTGGGTTGACCGGCCTGGCCTACATGTGGGCCCTGATGGCCAAGGCGGCGACGGCGCGGATCGCCGACGGCGAGAGCGATCCGTTTTACGCCAACAAGCTGATCGTCGGCCGCTATTTCATCGAGCGAGTCTTGCCCGACGCCGGCGCGCGGCTGGCCAAGCTCAGGACCGGATCGGCGACGATGATGTCCTACCCCGCCGAGGCGTTCTGATCGTGTCCGTTCACCGCGCCACGGTCGAATGGGCCCTGGACGGCGGGGGGTTTCTCAAGCGCCGCTACAGCCGGGCCCACACCCTTTGCTTCGACGGCGGCGTCACCGTCGCCGGCACGCCCTCGCCGCACATCGTGCCGGCCCCCTTCTTGCGCGCCGACGCGGTTGATCCCGAGGCGATGTTCACCGCGTCCCTGAGCGCCTGCCACATGCTGTGGTTCCTCGACCTGGCCGCCCGCGCCGGCTTCACGGTGGCCGCCTATCGCGACGCCGCCGAGGGAACCTTGGGCAAGAGCGCCGCCGGCAAAACCGCCATGACCCGCGTGGTCCTGCGCCCGGCCATCGACTTCGTCGCCGATCCGCGCCCGACGCCGGACGAAATCGCCGCCCTCCATCACGCCGCCCACGACGCCTGCTTCATCGCCAATTCGGTTACGACCGAAGTGGTCGTGGAGGGGTAGCGGCCAGCCACCCCGCCACCCGCGCCGCGAGCGCCTCGCGATCCTTGAGCGCGCATTCCCACACCGTCTCGACGCGCCAGCCCGCCGCTTCCAGCGCCGCCCGCGCGGCGAGGTCGCGGGCGCGGTTGCGGGCGATCTTGGCGGTCCAGTAGGCGCGGTTGGCCTTGGGGACCCGCGCCCACCGCGCGCAGTCGTGACCGTGCCAGAAACAGCCGTGAACGAAGACCGCCAGCCGCCTCGCCGCCAGAACGATGTCGGGCTTTCCCGGCAAATCGGCGCGATTGAGCCGATAGCGCCCGCCCAGGGACCAGATCAGCCGCCGAACCTCGATCTCCGGACCCGTCCCCCGCCCCTTCACCCGCCGCATCACCGCCGAGCGCTTCTCCGGCCCGTAGACGTCGGTCATGACTGGCGGTCACAGTCCCTCGAACAGCGCCGTCGACAGGTAACGCTCGGCGAAGCTGGGGACGATGGCGACGATCAGCTTGCCGGCCATCTCCGCTCGCGCGGCCACGTCGAACGCCGCCACCAGGGCGGCCCCGGAGGAAATCCCCACCGGCACGCCTTCGAGGCGGGCGCAGCGGCGGGCCATGTCGAAGGAATCCTCGTTGGTGACCTGGATGATCTCATCCATCACCCCGCGGTCGAGGATGGCCGGCACGAAACCGCCGCCGATGCCCTGAATCTTGTGCGGGCCAGGCGCTCCCCCCGACAGCACCGGCGAGCCGGTGGGCTCCACGGCCACCATGCGCACCGACGGCTTGCGCGTCTTGAGCACCTGGCCGACGCCGGTCAGCGTCCCGCCCGTCCCCACGCCCGACACCACCACGTCAACCGCCCCGGCGGTGTCGTTCCAAATCTCCTCGGCGGTGGAGACCCGGTGGATCAGGGGATTGGCCTCGTTCTCGAACTGTTGGGGCATGACCGCGCCGGGGATTTCCGCCAGCAGTTCGCGGGCCCGCGCCACCGCCCCGGCCATGCCCTTCTCGCTGGGCGTCAGCTCCAGCCGCGCCCCCAGGATGAGCAGCATCTTGCGCCGCTCCATCGAGCCGCTTTCGGGCATGACCAGAATCAGCTTCAGCCCCTTGGCCGCCGCCACGAAGGCCAAAGCGATGCCGGTGTTGCCGCTGGTGGGCTCGACGATGGTGGTTCCTTCGTCGATCAGGCCCTGCGCCTCCATGGCCTCGATCATCGAGACGCCGATCCGGTCCTTCACCGAGCCCAGCGGATTGAAGAACTCCAGCTTGGCGACCACCTCGCCCTTAGGTTTCAGTTCGGCCGAGAGTCGGGACAGGCGGACGAGCGGGGTGTCGCCGATGGTGTCGAGGATGGAATCGTAAATCCGGCCTCGCCCGGCGCGGCGATAGCGGGCGGCGTCATAGGTCTGGGCGGGGAAGTCCATGGGCGTTCTCTCGGGGGGCGGGCAACGGGCGGCCGGGCGCCGCGCCGGACTCTACGCCGCCAGGGATGTTTTTGCAGCCGGCTTGTCGCGCCGCGCGAGGGGGCTTTAACGTGGTCGCCGCCAACCAGCCCGCCACGGGCGCGGCCTGGGCGCGGAGGTTGGCCGGGTGCGCGGGCGCGGGCGAGCGATATCGCTCAAGCCGGTGGTCTCGTCGGTCAAGGGCGCCTCGGGCGGTGCGTCGCTCGCCGAACATTGCCGGCGCGACGCCGCCCGCGCCAGAGCGGGGGGCGTGACGGCTCGGCCCGCGTGGGATGAAGAAGCGGCAAGCGAGCCCTGGCCAGCGCCGATTTGCGCGGAAAGCGGGACGAAAAAAGGCTCTTCATTTGCGTCGGAAGCGGGCCGGTGACATCGAAACCCATCGGCGTTATCGTCTGTTCGTAGCCTCCGCGTACGGGCATGCGTAACGAACAGCTTCGGTGAAGGTCCCACGGACTTCAGCAATCCGCGAGGTGGGTTATGTCCATGAACGCCGCCGTCTCTCCGACACTACATGACCCGGTCAGCAACGTCCTGAAATGGATATTGCTGGCGACCGCGGTCATCACCTTTTCGGTCATGGCGTGGGCGACGACGGTCACCTACCGCACCACGCCCCCGCAACCCGAGCGCTTCGTCTCCGCCGGCGGGGCCGTGATCATGTCGGGCGACGATGTCTTGGCCGGCAAGGGCGGCTTCCAGAGAGCCGACCTGATGGATTACGGCAGCCTCTATGGCATGGGCTCCTATTACGGGGAGAATTACACCGCCAGCACCCTCGTCAGCCTGGCCAAGGGGACGGAAGACGCGATCGCCCTGGCCCGTTATCAAAAGCCGCTCGCGGCCCTCGCGCCGGACGACGCCGCCGCCACCCAGGCCGAGATGCGCCGCGATCTGAAGCGCATCGACCTCACCCGCGAGGAGGTCGTGCTGCCCGACGCCGTCGCCGCCGCGGTCATCGGCGTCCGGCGTGACGCCGCGGCGGCCCTCAGCCGCACCGAACCAAAGTTAGGATGGACGGCCGCCAACAGCTTGCGGGGACGCCTCGCCTTCCAGACAGCGGATTTCCTCATCTTTTCGGCATTCACCACCGTGGCCCGGCGGCCGGGACTTGACGTTTCGTGGACCCAGAACTGGCCGTACGAGCCCCTGGTCGGCAACGCGCCGACTCCCTCGACCTTCATCTGGACGTGGGCGAGTTTCTGTTTCACCTTTCTCTGCTTTGGCTTGATTTTGTTTATCTACGAGGTTTTTCTGAACCATCCGGACGACGCGCCGATGGACCCGGTGCTGGCCGACTTCCTGCCCCTGACCCCCAGTCAGCGAAAGACCGGCAAATACTTTCTGGTCGTCGCGGTTTTGCTGCTCGTTCAGATCGGCGCGGGCACGATCATGGCCCACTCCTATTACGACCGCGTCGGTTTCTACGGATTGAATATCAATGCAATCTTCCCGTTCAGCTTCCTGCGCGACGTGCACATCCAGGCGCCGATCATCTGGATCTGTCTGGCCTGGATCGGCGCCGCCCTGTTCCTGGCGCCCGCCATGGCCGGAGGGCGCGAGGCGAAAGGCCAGGGGCTGTTCGTCGATCTGCTGTTCTGGGCGACGCTGGCGATCGTCGCCGGGGCGCTCGTCGGCGGCTACCTGGGTATCATGGGGCGCATCAACGCCGCTTGGTTCTGGTTCGGCAACCAGGGACTGTCCTATCTCGAACTTGGCCGGTTCTGGCAGATCCTGTTCTCGGTTGGGCTGGGATTCTGGTGCCTGATCGTGTTTCGGGCCCTCTGGCCCAGCCGGACCATGATGTGGCGACCCGTCAATTCTGGTCCGGCAAGATCAGGCTGGAGAATCTGATCTGGGCTTCGACGATCAACATCGCCGCCCTTTATGTCTTTGGCATGATCCCACTGACCGGGATCGAAAAATCCTTCGCCATCACCGATTACTGGCGATGGTGGGTGGTCCACCTGTGGGTGGAGCAGTCGTTCGAATTCTTCGCCGCCGCCATGACCGCCTATCTGTTGATGGCGGTCGGGCTGGTGTCGCGCAAGCTGGCCGAGCGCACGGTGTTTTTCGAACTGATCCTGATCTTTCTGGGCGGGGTGCTGGGCACCGGCCACCATCTTTATTGGGTCGGCGCGACCAGCCTATGGGTGCCGCTTGGCAGCATGTTCTCCTTCATCGAGGTGTTGCCGCTGGTCCTGCTGGTGCTCGACGCCATTCAGCACTACCGGCTGATCAAGGCGCACCGGGAGTTCAAATACGGGGTGGCCTACACCTATGTGATCGGCGCCGCGTTCTGGAATTTCGTCGGCGCGGGCGTCTTCGGCGGCGGCACGCTAAACGCCCCGCTCGTCAACTACTATGAGCATGGCACCTTCCTGACCCTCAATCATGCGCACACGGCGCTGTTTGGGGCCTTTGGAGAACTCGCCATCGGCCTGGTTTATTTCTGCCTTCGCTATGTCACCGCTGGACATGTGCGGTTCAAACCAGGCTTGGGCCTGATCGCCTTCTGGCTCTACAACGCCGGCTTGGTTCTGTGGGTCACGCTCAACTTCTTCCCGATCGGTTGGCCGCAGTTGATGGCCGTCTACGAGCATGGCTTCGCCTGGGCGCGCAGCGACGCCTTCTACAAAACCACCCTGGTATGGCAATGGATGCGTATGCCCGGCGACATCGTCTTCGCCGCCGGGGCTCTGCTGATGGCTGCCGATTTTGTCATCAAGCTTGGCCCGCTTTACCCGCCGCTCGCCCATCTGTTCGGACAGGATCGCGCCGTCGCGGTCGTCGATCAGCCAAGTCACCGTGGCCTCGGCGTGGCGAATCCCACGAGTGAATAGCCGTAAGGCAACGCGCGGTCGCCTCACGCGACACGCCCTTGAGACGAATATCGCCGGGCTGGTGAAGGATCGAGCGAGGACGTTTGACGCCGGCATCGGCGCGGTCACTATTCGATCGGGGCTTGGGAGGACCATGAAGTTCGCGATCGGCGCCGCCGCTTTCGCCTTGACCCTCGTCGCTGGAGCTCCCCCGGCGCGAGCGGCGACCACGGCGTGGGTGCAGATGACGGCGGGGGGCGCGCGGGCGCGGGCGGTCACCGACGCGGGCGCCTGCCCCCGCATCGTCGTCGATGGCCGCTCTCGGCGGATGAAGGAAAGGGCGGCGCCCAGCGAGGCCTTCCCAAACCGCATCTGCGAGGCTTCCCTGCCGGCGGGGGCTCGGCGGGTGAGGATCGACGGGCTCAATCTGCCGGTCCCGGTGGCGCGGCCCAGACGGCTGGTGATCCTCGGCGATTCCGGGTGCCGGCTGAAGGGGCCGGTGGTCCAGCACTGCAATGACCCCGGCGGCTGGCCGTTCGCGCGGGTGGCGGCCCTGGCGGCGGCGCGAAAGCCCGATCTGGTGGTCCACGTGGGTGACTACTACTATCGCGAGACGCCCTGCCCGGCCGGCGACGCCGCCTGCGCCGGCAGCCCCTATGGCGACCGCTGGCCGACCTGGAAGGCCGAGCTGTTCGACCCGGCCGCACCGCTCCTGGCCGCCGCCCCGTGGGTGTTCGCGCGCGGCAATCACGAGGTGTGCGGGCGCGGCGGCCCCGGCTGGTTCCGCCTGCTGGACGCCGCGACGCCGGCCAAGGCCTGCCCGGCCCAATCCGACACCTTCACGGTGGCTATATCGGGGGCGCGGCTGTTCATCGTCGATAGCGCCGACACCGAGGATTTCACCGCCCCGCCCGCCCTCGTCGCCGCCTTCGCGGCGCGTCTCGCCCCGGCGCGCGGGTCGGCCGGCGGTGCGCCGGCGTGGATCGTCACTCATCGGCCGATCTGGAACGCGGTGCGGCTGGGGCCCCTGCTCACCGATGGGATCGTCAACGCCACCGAACGCGCGGCGGTGAAGGGACGCGCTCTGGCCGACGTGCAACTGATCCTCTCCGGCCACGTCCACAATTTCACCAGTCTTGATTTCGCGGGGCGCCGGCCGCCGCAGCTGGTGGTCGGCACCGGCGGCGACCTGATGAACGCCAACGATGTGCCGCCGCCGGCCGCCGGCGCGGTCCAGGTGGATGGCCTGGCCGCCCAGGCCTTCACCATGGGCCGGTTCGGCTATTTCCTGTTCGACCGCCGGGGCGCCGACTGGGTGGGAAGCTTCCACGACCTCACCGACGCCGTGGCGGCGACCTGCCGCCTCCACGGCCGCGAGCTGACGTGCGCGGCGGGGCCGGGGAGCTCTACGGCAGCTCGGCGCCGCCCGGCGGGGGCTTGACGACCAGCATGTCCTCGGACGGGACGAGGATCGGCTTTTGGCCGGCGACGGCGCGGGCGGCGTTGAGAACGGCGAGGTCGCCGTCGCGCAGCTTGGTCCAGGCGGCCCACAGGGCGTCGATCTCGGCGCCGGCTCGCCGGGCCGTTTCGACCTGGGCCGAGGTGGGCGCCAGGTCGGCGGTTTCCAGGTCGGTCTCGATGGCGGCCAGGGTGGCGCTGGCGACCGCGAAGCTGGGGCCCGAGGCCGGCGGGGCGGTCTTTTGCCCCAGGGCGGCGGCGGCGGGCGTGCCGAGGCCGGCCAGCGCCGCATGGACCGCCGCCATTTCACCAAAGCCGCGGCGGGCCAGGGCGAGGCTGGCGGCGATGGTCCGCGAGAGGGCCAGCGAGGCCTGGAAGTCCGCCGCCGCGACGCGGGTGCGCGGATCCTGCTCCAGGGTAAGGCTCGCTCGCCGCGTAAGGCCATCGACGCTCAGGATCACCTGATAGTCGCCCGGCGGGGCGTAGGGGCCGGCGGGGACGACCGGGGTGTCGCGCCCGGCGATGGCGGCGATGGAATAGTCGTAGCCGATGGCGGGGGGCCGAGGGTAGCGCAGATTCCACACCACCCGGTGAGAGCCGGCGGCGCGCGACAGCGGCGATGGCGGGCGTGTCCAGCTCTTGGCGAAGTAGCGTTCGGCGTCGGGAGCCGGCTGGGGCTCGCTGGTCAGGCGCTGGACCAGGGCGCCGGCGGCGTCGCGGATGTCCAGGGTGACCGGGCCCTTGGCCGGCGCGCCCAGCCAGTAGTCGATGACCGCGCCGTCCGGCGGGTTCTGGCCGGCCGGCTCTTCCGGCGGCAGAGGGGTGTCGTGATTGTTGTCGGGGCGCACACGTACCGCCGGGGCGGGGGTGAAGAGGTGGACACCCTCACGGGCGATGGCCGCGCTTGCCTGGCGCAGGGGCGTCAGGTCGTCCAGCACGAAGATCGCCCGGCCCTGGGTGGCGGCGATCAGGTCGTCGCCATGAACCAGGAGATCGTTGACCTGGGCGGTGGGCAAGCCGTTTTGCAAGGTCGTCCAGTGAACGCCATCGTCGAGGGAGACGAAGGCGCCGACTTCCGTCCCGGCAAAGAGCAGGCCCTTTCTCACCGGATCGGCGCGGACCACCTCGACGAAATGGCCGGCCGGCAGATCGCCGGTCGCGTCGCGCCAGGTCGCGCCATGGTCCCTCGTGGCGAGGACGCGCGGGGTGAGGTCCCCCTGCCGGTGATTGTCCACCGCCGCATAGGCGACACCCTCCTCGAGGGGCGAGACATCGATGGCGGCGACCTTGGCCCATACGGGTACGCTCGGCGGCGTCACATTGGCCCAATGACCGCCTCCGTCACGGGTGAGCTGGATCAGGCCGTCGTCGGTTCCCACCCACAGCTCGCCGGCGTGGCGCGGCGAAGGGGCTAGGGTCCAGATGCCGCCGTAGCCGCAGGCCTTGGCGTCGGCCACCGCCACGGCGCCGTCGCAACGCGCCGCGCCGGCGGTCTTGCCGGTGAGGTCGGGGCTGATTGCCGACCAGTGGGTCCCGCGGTCGGTCGAGGCGAACACCACCTCGCCGCCGAGATAGAGGGTGGTGGGCCCGGCGCGGGACACCGCCACCGGCGTCACCCAGGTGAAGTGGTGCGCCGTGGTGGTCTGGCGCTCGCCATAGTTGGGTTCGGGAAAGGGGGTGATGTTGGCCACCTGGCCAGTGCGGGCGCCCCAGCGGCTGATCCGGCCGCCGAGGCCCGAGCCGTAGACGACGGTCGGATCGTCCGGGTCGGGAATATCGTAGTCCCGCTCGTCACCGCCCACCGGCGCCCAGTCGCGATAGCCGACGGCGCCATAGTCGGAGCGGCTGGCGATGCCCACCGTGCCGGAGTCCTGCTGGCCGGAATAGACACGGTAAGGAAAGCGATTGTCCGCCGCCAGATGATAGAACTGACCGGTCGGCTGGTTGTACCAGCTCGACCAGGTCTTGCCGGCGTCCACCGAGACCACCACCCCCTGGTCGCTGGCGGTGGCCATATGATCGGGGTGGGCCGGATTGATCCACACCTGATGGTAGTCGTCGCCGCCCGGCGCGCCCTTGATGATCGCGCAGGTCTTGCCGCCGTCCGAGCAACGACGCAGGGACTGGCCGACCAGATAGACCACATCCGGGTCGTTCGGGGCGACGGCGACGTGGCTGGCGTAGTAGCCGCTAAACGCCGGATCGCCGTTGACCAGCGCCCACGAGGCGCCGCCATCGTCGGAGCGGTAGAGGCCCGCGCCTTTCTCGCCGTCCACCACGGCGTAGAGGCGAAGGCCGCCGGCGGCGCGGGTGGCGGCCAGGCTGATGCGCCCCAGCGGGCCGGACGGCCATCCGGCCCCGCCCAGCCGCGTCCAGCTCGCGCCGCCGTCAATGGACTTGTAGACGCCGCTGCCTGGGCCGCCGACCGGGGTGAAATAGCTCTGCCAGGGGTACTGCCGCGCCTGCCAGGCGGCGGCGAAGACGGTGTCGGGGTTGGCCGGGTCGGCGGTGAGGTCAACCGCGCCGGTGGCGTTGTCGATCTTCAGGGTATGGGCCCAGGTCGCGCCGCCGTCGATGGAGCGGAAAACGCCGCGCTCTTCATTGGGCCCGAAGAAATCCCCCACCGCCGCCACCAGAACACGGCGCGGATCGCGCGGATCGATCCAGATGCGGCCGATGTGGCGGGTCTTTTCCAGGCCCAGGGCGCGCCAAGTGCGGCCGCCATCGGCGGTTTTGAACACCCCGGTCCCGCCGGCGACGTCATAGCGCGGTTCCGGTTGGCCGGCCCCGATGTAGAGCGTGCGTGGGTCCGACGGGGCCACGGCGATCGCCCCGATCGGCGCCGTCGGCCCGGTGTCGAAGAGGGAGGTCCAGGTCCGTCCGGCGTTTTCCGAACCCCAGACGCCGCCGCCGGCGGCGGCGAAATAGAAGGTGTCCGGCCGGCTCGCCACCCCCTCCACCATCTCGCCCCAGCCGCCGCGATAGGGCCCGATGAGTCGCCAGGAAAGGTCGCCCAGAAGTGGGGCCTGGGCCACCGGCGGCTTGGCGACCGCCGCCGACGCGACGGCGATCAACGCAAGGACCGCCGCGATGGGGCGGGCCGGAAGGCGACGAGAACGCATGAACACCTCTGGGCGGAAAGAGGCGTCACCTTGCGGCGATTTAGGCCGCCTCCGCAAGGCGGGAGGCGCCGGCGCCCGCCCTGTCCGGGCGGACGCAAGCGGCGGCTATTGCGGGGCCGGGCCGTCTTGGGCGGCGGCGGCCTTGGCGGCCTTGCGTTGGGCGCGTTGGGCCTTGGCCGCCTCCATGGCGGACCGGCAATCGGGCGAAACATCGTTCATGTGCGCCTTCATGCATTGCTTGGTCTGATGCTTGTCCGCCCCGGCGGTCGGGCACAGTCTTTGGGCATCGGCTGCGCAGGTTTGGCTCATCTTGGCCTGGGCGCCGCCGGAGCCGAGCGCCAGCATCGACGCCGCGGCGGCCAGGGAGGCGAGGGTGGTGATCTTCATGATTTCGAATCTCTCCATTGGAGCTTATGACGACCCGGCGCCGCCGACGATCGATGGTTGAACGCCGTCGGCCGCGCACTCCGTCGCTCGCCGCGCATCGAGGTCCCCTTAGCGACGGGCGAAGGCCAGGCGGATCAGGCCGCCGGCCGCCACCGCCGCCCACGCCGCCTCCATCAGAAACGCCGAAAGGTTGAAATCGCGGGCGAGGGACAACAGGATCAGGCAGGCGCCGGCGAGGTTCATCGCCAGGGACGGGGCCTTCAGCGGATCCAGGCGGCGGACCTGAGCGCCGGCGTAGGCCGCCAGAATCGCGGCGACCCCGACGAGGCCGGCCGCGTCGGCGAGCGAGGGCGGGGCGATGGCGGTCAGGACGGGGCCGTCGAGCCCGTGCCGATGCCGTAGATCATCTCGGACGTGTCGGCGTTGCGCTGGGCGGGCGAGCCGTCGGCCTTGCGCTTGGTGGTCAGCACCAGCGCCAGGTGTTTGCCGTCTTCGTCGTGTTCCCAGGATCGGGTGGTGAATTCCTGTGAACCCAGGACATTCTTGTCGTTGCGATAGAGACTCCAGTTCCGGGTCACCGCCGCCCAGTCGTGCAGGGCGACGACGATCGGCGCGGCCGGGGCCACCGGATCGATGGGATGGACAATGTCCACATGGCACTGGTTGGGATTGGAGCCCTGCGCCAGCAGGGTGAGCTGATAGGTCTTCTGCTTCATCACATAGTTGTCGCCCGACTTTTTGAAGCCGGCCGCCTTGGCGAGCTGGGCGATCTTGCCGCCGTTCACCAGCGGGACGCAGATGGCGTCGAGCGCGTTCAGCACCCCGATGGCGGCGGGATCGGTGGGGGGCGCCGGCGGCGCCACGGGAGGCGTGGGCGGCAGGGGGACGGGCGGCGCCGGTGTCTGGGTCAGGGCCGGCGGCGGCGGCGGCGTGGAGCTGGGTTGAGCTGGGGCGGTCGGCGAGGTGGTCTGCGGCGCGGTCTGGGCGAAGGCCGTCGGCGCGAGACCGGCGATGGCGATCAGGCTGGCGAGCGCGAGGCGCATGGCGTCTTCCTTCCCTTTGTCTGCCGCGGACCCCCCGATGGGCGCCGCGACGATCCGTCGAAATTTCTTCTAGTCAATCTTTCGCGGCGGCGCGAGACCGGCCTCAGGCGACCTCGCTGGCCTGTTCGGCCAGGACGGTCAGGCCCTCCGCCGTCACATCGGCGAAGCCGCCTTGGACGTCGAAGGCCCGGGTCTCGCCGTTGTCGTAGACCTTGACCCGTCCCGCCTTGAGCGCGGTCATGAACGGGGCGTGGCCGGCCAGCACCCCGAAGTCGCCTTCCGAGCCCGGCGCATCGACCTGATCGACCTCGCCGTTGAACAGTTCGCGCTCCGGCGAGACCAGGGAGAAGTGGAGTTTGTCGGCCACGCCTCTTACGCCTCCGCCGCCAGCTTTTCGGCCTTGGCCACCGCTTCCTTGATGCCGCCGACCATGTAGAAGGCGCTCTCGGGCAGATGGTCGTAGTCGCCGTCGCACACCGCCTTGAAGGAGGCGATGGTGTCCTCGAGCTGGACGAAGACGCCGGGCTGGTTGGTGAAGGCTTCGGCCACGAACATTGGCTGAGAGAGGAAGCGGCTGATCTTGCGGGCGCGGCCCAGGGTCACCTTGTCCTCTTCCGAGAGCTCGTCCATGCCCAGGATGGCGATGACATCCTTGAGCGCCTTGTAGTGCTGCAGGATCTCCTGCACCCGGCGGGCCACATGGTAGTGCTCCTCGCCGATCACGAGCGGGTCGAGGATGCGCGAGGTGGAATCGAGCGGGTCGATGGCCGGGAAGATGGCCTGGGCGAAGATGTCGCGCGACAAGACGGTGGTGGCGTCCAGGTGAGCGAAGGAGGTGGCCGGGGCCGGGTCGGTGAGATCGTCGGCCGGCACGAAGATCGCCTGCACCGAGGTGATCGAGCCCTTGTTGGTGGAGGTGATGCGCTCCTGGAGATTGCCCATCTCGGTGGCCAGGGTCGGCTGATAGCCCACCGCGGAGGGAATGCGGCCCAGCAGCGCCGACATTTCCGAACCGGCCTGGGTGAAACGGAAGATGTTGTCGATGAAGAGCAGGACATCCTTGCCCTCCTCGTCGCGGAAGTATTCGGCCTGGGTGAGGCCCGACAGGGCGACGCGGGCGCGGGCGCCCGGCGGCTCGTTCATCTGACCGTAGACCAGGGCGCAGCGCGAACCCTCGGTCGAACCGTCGTTCTTGCGCGGATCGACGTTCACCTTGGACTCGATCATCTCGTAATAGAGATCGTTGCCTTCGCGGGTGCGCTCGCCCACGCCGGCCAGCACCGAATAGCCGCCGTAGTTCTTGGCGATGTTGTTGATCAGCTCCTGCATGGTGACGGTCTTGCCCACTCCCGCCCCGCCGAACAGGCCGATCTTGCCGCCCTTGGTGTAGGGGCACAGCAGGTCGATGACCTTGATGCCGGTGACCAGGATCTCCGCCGAGGTAAGCTGGTCGGCGAAGGCCGGCGCCTCGCGATGGATCGACATCCGCTTGACGAAGGGGATGGGTCCCGCCTCGTCCACCGGCTCGCCGATGACGTTCATGATCCGCCCCAGGCACCCTGGCCCCACCGGCACGGTGATCGGCCCGCCGGTGTCCACCACCGGGTGGCCGCGGGTCAGGCCCTCCGAGGTGTCCATGGCGATGGTGCGCACGGTGTTTTCGCCCAGGTGCTGGGCGACCTCTAGCACCAGGCGAAAGGGCTCTCCCGTCCGCTGGTCGGTGTTGGTGGTCTCCAGGGCGTTGAGGATGGCCGGCAAGTGGCCGTCGAACTCCACATCGACCACCGCGCCGATGATCTGGACGATGCGCCCGGTGGCGACACCCTTGGGCAGATCGACGGCGGGGGTCTTGGTTGGCGCGGGGGCTTCGGTCACGGACACGGGAAAAGGGCCTTTCGTCTAGAGGGCTTCGGCGCCGGAGATGATCTCGATCAGCTCCTTGGTGATCTGCGCCTGGCGGGTGCGGTTCTTGATCAGGGTGAGGGCGGCGATCATGTCGCCGGCGTTGCGGGTGGCGGCGTCCATGGC